>JAEUVL010000151.1 GCA_016786965.1 Chitinophagaceae bacterium | reverse complement strand
TGCAGATGTGCTTCGCTTACCGGCCATACAGGCAGGCGGAAAGTATTTTCACAAAGTCCCATTTCACTCAAATAAGCTTTTACACCACTTGGGCTGCCTTCAGCGAACATGGAGCTGATAACATCTATGTATTTATTATGTAAAGGTCTGGCTGCTTCGAAATCACCCTTTAGGCAATACCTCACCATATTAGAATATTCTAACGGATAGGCATTTGCCACTACAGAGATCAATCCTTCAGCACCCGCAGCGATCATGTGTAAAGTGATCGGATCATCGCCGCTGATAACCATGAAGTCAGCAGGTTTATTCTTAATAAGCTGGTTGATAAGATCAAAATTGCCACTTGCTTCTTTGGTGGCAAATATGTTCTTGCATTCACGGGCAATACGGAGTTGTGTATCGGCAGTTACACTCTGCCCGGTACGGCCCGGCACGTTATACATGATAATGGGCAGTGGGGTGGCGGCGTCTAATGCTTTGTAATGTTGAAATATTCCTTCCTGGTTGGGCTTATTATAATATGGGCTTACCGAAAGAATGGCATCGTACCCGGTGAGATCAAACGATTGGAATGCTTCGACTACTTCATTTGTATCGTTGCCGCCAATACCAGCTACAATGGGCAGACGGCCTGCTACTTCTCTGGCCACGAATGAAAATACTTCCTGTTTCTCAGCCCCATGTACGGTGGCACTTTCTCCGGTAGTGCCTAATACCACCAGGTACTCCACCCGGCCTTTTATCCAGAAGTTGATCAAGTTGCTAAAGTTGGCCCAGTCTATTGTTCCATCGGCATGGAAGGGGGTAATGATGGCTATGCCTGTACCTGTGAATTTTTCTCTTAATGACATGGGGTAAAGTTACTTGTAAATTAGAAAATACAAACAAGAAACAGTAAGTCTGATAGGTAAAACAATCGCTTAGCAATTCTTAAAATACTCTTCTAAAACTTTTACCGTCATCCCCATTAGCTTGTGCTGGTAAGATTTGATGATTGTAATAACTGCAACAGGCGGTACCGTGGTAAAAAGAGCTTTAGCTTTCTCCACAGGTGAGAGTTTTATAAGATCATCTATCTCTTCAAGTTTGGCTGAATCTTTTGTGAACGATTTTAACCGGCCAGCCGCATCATGCAAATATTTAAAAAATGTCCCGGGGTCATTTCTTTTGTCTTTGAAAAACAACGCTGATAATTCAATACTGTCCATTCCTCTTTCACCCGCAAATGCTTCTAAACGGTTTCTTAGATCAGAAGAATACCCATTGAGAAAATCATTAACGTGGTAATACATCTGCTGAGTGGGGCTATGGTCCGAGGCTTTTAACATCAGCGAATCGTACAAAGCGTCAGTAGAATACACTAGTGTATCTATCCTCTTAAGCCGGTTATTGATGCTGTCAAAATCGTTGAGAATTTGCTTCTGCTCCGCAGTTGGGTTTTTACAGCCAATAAGACAGGTTATAATAATTGCTGAGCAGAGAGCCGGAAGTACAAGTGTGCGACGCAACGAAGATGATAGTAGTACTGTAGCTGGTGACATATTTATTTTTCTCCTGGTCAACAACTCCCGATTAAAGACCAATGATTCGTTACACCTCTTCCCAAAATCCCATTTTCCCAAACTTCTCTATCCGTCCGCTTACCCGTTCCGCTGCTGGTATTTGTTTTAATTCTTTCAGTACAGGAATAAGATAGTTTTTGAGGATCTGGGCCGAACCGTCATAATCCCAATGCGCACCACCCACAGGTTCGGGAATAATACCGTCTATCAGTCCAAAACCAAGCATTTTTTCAGCCGTCAGCCGTAATTGTTCGGCTGCCACCTCTTTCTTATCCCAGCTACGCCACAGAATAGAAGAGCAACTTTCCGGACTGATAACAGTGTACCAGGTGTTCTCCATCATAAAAACCTTGTCGCCTACTCCTATACCTAAGGCACCGCCGCTGGCTCCTTCACCGATGATAACACAGATGACGGGTACTTTCAAACGTATCATTTCATATATGTTCCTTGCAATAGCTTCTCCCTGTCCCCTTTCTTCAGCTTCGAGGCCCGGGAAGGCACCTGGTGTATCTATTAGGGTTATAACAGGTTTATTGAACTTCTCCGCCAGTTTCATCAGCCGCAGGGCCTTTCTGTATCCTTCAGGATTGGCCATACCGAAATTGCGGAGTTGGCGCATTTTGGTATTGATCCCTTTTTGCTGCCCGATGATCATCACTGTTTCGCCATCCAATGAAGCAAAGCCGCCAACCATGGCCTTGTCGTCTTTTACATTGCGGTCGCCGTAGAGTTCCACAAAGTTCTCTGTCATTTTGTCGATATACTTGAGAGTATAGGGCCTGTCAGGATGACGGCTCAATTGTACACGCTGCCAACTGCTGAGGTTTTGGGTGATCTCCTTTCTTTTCTCAAGTATCCCTTCTTCCAGCTTTTTGATGGGGTCGCTCAGGTCAAGTTTCGTCTTTTCCTGGCGGTGCTTCATACTGGCGATCTCGTCTATCAGGTCTTTGATAGGCTTTTCGAAGTCGAGAAACTGTCTGTTGGCATCCGATGGCATAGGCTGTAAAATGAGCGGCTAAATTAAGGATTAAATGATAATGCGGATTTATATCAGGAAAGGTTGATTGTCAGTGGATAAATAATAGAAAAACATTTGGCTGAAAAAGATTGCAGGGCTATCTTTGCCGTCCTGAAAAATGATACCTGAAAAGGTTCGTATTCAAGGAACGGATCGGTAGTTCAGTTGGTTAGAATGCCGCCCTGTCACGGCGGAGGTCGCGGGTTCGAGTCCCGTCCGGTCCGCAAACCAAAATAAAGATTGATTCAGAACAAGTATTTAATCAATCTGAAAGAAATCCAAAAAGCTGCCCGTTGAGATTTTTCTCCGGGCATTTTTTTTGATTACGATTTACGGAATTAACCTGCCTTTGAGATAAGAAATCCCGAAACCCTGCGTTAACAAGTATTCCTGGTTATGGCTTGCCTTCGGGCAAACTGTGAAAAACAAAGTAGCAATGAAGAAGAAGTTCAAAGGGGTTTACCTTATCGTATCATCTATTGTCATAGGATTATTGCACCTGCCCTTCGCTTTTGCAAAATCTGCCACCGGTAACAATAAATTATTCTTTCATCCGCCAGCTGATTCGGCTGAAAAGAATAATACTGATTCCCTTCAATACCACGTCCCGGTTTTAAGGTCCGTATATGATAGCCTTCACCTGAATCTGAGGGGGTTGAGCCAGGAAGCCTTTGAGTTCGCCAAAAAAGGATTGAACAAACTAATTGAGGAAGGGAAATTATTGAATGATTCCATTATCTCCATTGTGGATTTTAGCCTGCCAAGCAACCAGAAACGGTTATTTGTGCTGGACCTTAAAAACTATAAGATCCTTTTTAATACATTGGTTGCCCACGGCAGAAATACCGGCCGTGAATGGGCCACCTCTTTTTCTAACCAGGGAGAGTCTTACAAAAGCAGCCCCGGCTTTTACATAAC
>JAEUVL010000104.1 GCA_016786965.1 Chitinophagaceae bacterium | reverse complement strand
GTTCCTGTCGATGGATGCATTGTTGTTTTATTTCTTCTGGGAGTTAGCACTTATACCCATGTATTTCCTTTGTTCTCAGTGGGGCGGTGAAAAACGCATAGCAGTTACTTTCAAATTCTTTATTTATACATTCATCGGCTCATTACTGATGCTGGTAGCCATTATTTATATCTGGTCAAAATCATCGGCCCATACTTTTGATATCAGTACATTTTATACGATGAATGTGACACCAAAAGAGCAATTGTTCCTGTTTTGGTTGTTCTTCGCTGCCTTTGCCATCAAGATGCCGATCTTCCCACTGCACACCTGGCAGCCCGATACATACGAGCAGGCTCCTACCGCCACTACTATGATATTGAGCGGAGTGATGGTGAAGATGGGGGTATTTGGATTGATCCGCTGGCTGCTGCCGGTAACACCCTATGCTTCCTATATGTGGGGTGATACGGTAACGGCATTAGCTATCACCGGAATGATATATGCTTCACTTATTGCAATACGTCAGGATAATATAAAAAAGCTGGTGGCTTATTCTTCCATTGCACATATCGGGCTAATGTGCGCAGCGGTATTTTCCATGACGCAAACAGGTATGCAAGGGGTGATGATACAAATGTTCCATCATGGTATCAATATTATCGGATTGTGGATCGTGGTGGAGATCATTGAACGGCAGTTTGGTACACGCAAAATCTCAGAACTGGGCGGGCTGGCGCAGAAAGCACCTGTAATGGCTATTCTGTTTGTTATTGTGGCCCTTGCCAATATCGCCTTGCCTCTGACCAATGCTTTTGCCGGGGAGTTCCTGATGTTTAATGGGATATTTAATGCCGTTGGGTCTAAATACCCGGTATTGTTCACCATACTGGCAGGTACCAGCATTATTCTGGCGGCGGTTTACACATTGAATATGATCCGGAATGTTTTTTATGGCAATACCAATGACCTGACGGCAAGAGTAACTGACCTGGGGATCACGGAGAAGCTGGCACTTGGGCTGATCGTTGTGATGATATTTTTCTTTGGTGTGTACCCGCAGGCATTATTAGATTTTACCAGTGAGTTTTCGGATTTTATTCTGAGCAGATCGAATTTGATAAAGAAGTAGGTTTATATAAGATTACTATGAACGCATTAATATTATCGGCATTATTGGGGGTGGTTATGATGTTCAGCGGCATCCTGCTGAAGACAAAAGCGGCTATCCGCAATGTTGCCGTGACCGGCATCTTACTGCTGCTGGTGGTGAATGTGCTGGAGATGTGTGGGTATGAATTTTTTAATATTGACTCCAGGGGAATGATCGGTTTTGACCGGTTTGCACTATTGTTCAATACGATCATTTTTGTTTGCACTCTTTTGTACCTGCTGCTTTCAGCCAGCGATATGGAAAAAGTGGGAGTGAATTATGCAGAATATTTTGCCCTGATCTTCTTTATACTTTGCGGTATTGCCCTTACTTCTTCTTTCCGCTCCCTGCTTACTTTATTCCTGGGTATTGAGATCATTTCAATACCGCTTTACATCCTTACAGGGAGTGATAAACGGAACCTGAAGAGCAATGAGGCTTCGCTGAAGTATTTTTTATTAGGCACTTTCTCTACCGGACTGATGCTTATGGGTATTGCATTGGTCTATGGGGCTTCTGGTACTTTCTATTCGAGTGCTATCAACATTGGCGCTTCGAAGCCATCGGCTTTATTAATCGCCGGCATGCTGTTGCTGTTCTTTTCCATGTCATTCAAAGTGTCAGCCGCACCTTTTCACTTCTGGACACCCGATGTGTATGATGGAGCTCCTACCGTCTTCACTTCTTTTATGGCAACAATTGTAAAGGCAGCGGTCTTCATTGCTTTTATGCGCCTTTTTGATGAGGCCTTTGGCAAATTGCACGGAAGCTGGCAATTGTTTGCCGGAATCATTACTGTGGCTACTCTATTTATTGGAAATATAACAGCGGTTTTTCAGCAAAGTGTAAAAAGGATGCTGGCCTATTCAAGTATTGCCCAGGCTGGCTTTATGATGATGGCGCTTTTTGGTATGAATGCAGAGGCCAAAGAAGGTTTGCTCCTTTATACAGCAGCCTACAGCCTTGCGACGATCGGCATTTTTGCCGTACTGGTAAAAATGAATGACTACACCTTTGACGGCTTCAACGGGTTTGCTAAAAAAGAGCCATTGCTGGCGGCCGTTACTACCATCTTCCTTTTATCACTGGCAGGCATACCTCTTACGGCTGGTTTCATTTCCAAGTTTTACATGCTGAAAGCTGCCCTTACCAATGGAAGCAACCTTTGGCTGGTTATTGTGGCAGTACTGATGGCTGCAGTCAGTGTCTATTATTATTTCCGTGTTATCCAGGCCATGTACTTCAAAGAAGGGGAAGCTGCATCATCACCTGTTACCCCATTTTTTAAATGGACGCTGGTATTACTGGCTGCACTGGTCATCTTACTTGGCGTTTATCCCGAACTGCTATTGTATTTTATGTACTTCTGATAAAGGCTTTCATCTTTATTTCGGGATGCGTCTCATCTTTTCTTAATTTCGGGGTATGAGGTTCAGGGATATTTTCTCGCTTGCATTCCGCACTATCCGCAGTAATAAACTACGAACCGGCCTTACAGTATCTATTATTGCTTTTGGCATTATGGCATTGGTAGGCATCATCACTGCCATCAAGGCTATGAATCAAAAGTTTACCGAGAGTTTTTCTACCATGGGCGCCAATGCCTTTACGGTGAGGTTCAAAGAAAGGAATATTCGTTTTGGCAATGATAACCAGGGTGAGTTGAAACTTTCGAAAAAAGGCAAGAAGAAGGAGAAAAAATCAAGCCTGGGTAAGAGGATCACTAAAGATGAGGCAGAGCAGTTCGTAAAACGTTATGAATTTCCGGCCACTAAAAGTATATCCATTTTTGGCAATCGTACCAATATCGCCTCCTATGAGGCCCGTAAGACAAGCCCTAATGTGACCCTGTATGGCGGTGACGAGAACTATCTTTTGCTGAATGGCTGGACCTTACAATATGGCCGCAACCTGAACCGGATGGATGTGCAGACGGGAAGAAACGTTTGCCTGCTGGGCTACGACGTGGCCAAAAAGCTTTTCAAAGAGGGTATGGAACGGGCTGTGAACTCCGTGGTGCGGATCAATAATATTCCCTACCGGGTGCTGGGAGTGCTGGAAAGCAGGGGCTCTGTATTTGGCATGAGCCGGGACAATGTGATCATATCCAGTTATTCGAATATTGACCGTAATTATTCCTCCGGTTTTTCTTTTATCATAGCGGTAATGACATCTGACCTGCTGAAGGTGAATGAGGCTATGGGGGAGGCAGAAGCCACTTTCCGGGCTATCCGTAAACTCAATACTACTGAGGAAAATAATTTTGTGCTTGACAGAAGCGACAGCATAGCAGAGAAAGCGATGAACAGCCTGCGCTTCCTTACTATTTCAGCTACCGTTATTGGCCTCATTACGCTTATTGGCGCAGCCATTGGCCTGATGAACATCATGCTGGTATCCGTGTCAGAAAGGACGAGGGAGGTGGGATTAATAAAGGCCATCGGTGGGAAAAGTAAAATGGTAAGCCGCCAGTTTTTACTGGAAGCGATCATTATTAGCCTGTTGGGAGCCATTTTCGGTATAGTATTAGGAGTATTAGTGGGCAATGTTTTTTCCATTGTATTGAAAACGGGCTTTGTGGTGCCCTGGGATTGGGTTATTTACGGCATTATTATTTGCACTATTACAGGTTTACTGGCGGGCCTCTATCCTGCCCTGAAAGCAGGCAAATTAAACCCTATCGAAGCTCTTCGCTATGAATAAAAGATTGTCAGTCAGCCGCAATCGTTTGTTACTGGCCCATGAATTTCTTATCAAATAAATTAACTGATAGTTGTTCCGTTTGAAAAAATCCTTAACTTGAAGCCCCGCCTGAAAAAAATGAAGGGTGGGGATTTTTGTATAAACTTTTTTCTTAGCATTGTAACTCTGAAAGAAGGATTAGTATCTAAACTTTTAAAAACTAAAAAACTAAGATCATGGCAGAGATTAAACCAACTGCATCTGTTAAGGCCACTTCGGTTCAGCCAAAAAAAAGTAGTAATGCGATCTCCTGGATTGCTCCTATTGTTTGTATCATAGCAGGGTATGCTATCTGGCGTTTTATCCTGGGAAATCCTGACGGATTTGAAAACCCGGATTCAAAAGGTGGATTCTGGCCTCACCATCAGAAACCCAAGAATGCGTTGAGTGGTATCTATGAGGGTGGTATCATCGTACCATTACTGATCGGTATGCTGCTGATCGTTATCGTATTCTCTATTGAAAGATTCCTTACCATCCGCAGAGCATTGGGTAATGGTTCTATCTCTGACTTTGTTCGTAAAGTACAATATCACCTGGCCAATCGTAATGTTGACGCTGCTCTGTCTGAGTGCGATAAACAACGTGGTTCTGTAGGTAATGTAATGAAAGCCGGTCTCCGCCGCTACAAAGAAATGATCAATGAAACGGGATTGAATACTGAGCAAAAAGTAATGTCTATCCAAAAAGAAGTAGAAGAGGCCACTGCTCTTGAGCTGCCTATGCTGCAGAAAAACCTGGTATTCCTTTCTACTATTACTTCCGTAGGTACCCTTGTGGCCCTGTTGGGTACGGTATTGGGTATGATCCGTTCATTTGCGGCCCTTGGTAAAGATGGTGGTGCAGGCGCAGCCGGAGATCTGGCCGTTGGTATCTCTGAAGCCTTGTATAACACAGCGTTGGGTATCGGTACATCCGCCCTGGCCCTGATCATGTACAATATCTTCACTACCAAGATAGACTCGATTACATACGGCATCGATGAATCAGGTTTCACCCTTACACAAAGTTTTGGTTCCCTGTACAAATAATTACAGTCGGACTGCTTTTTGTATGGAAAAATGAAACGCATTCATCTTAATTTCTAAACTATTGTAATCATGCCAAGTGTAAAAATTCCAAGGAAGAGTACGGATACGGATATGACCCCTTTTGTGGACATAGCCTTCCTGATCCTTTCTTTCTTTATCATGGCTACCAAGTTCAAGCCACCAGAGCCGGTGGAGGTAAAGACACCTGGTTCGGTACTGTCCAGGAAACTTCCTGAAAACAATGCTATCCTGGTAACTATCGACTCTACTGATAAAGTATATTTCACTGTATTGTCGGAGAAGAACAAGACTATCCATGATAATATCATTAAAGGGATCAATACAAGCCAGAATTTAGGACTGACCCCGACCGAATTGAATAATTTCAAGCAAACTTTCCTTACCGGGGTTCCTTTTGCTGGCCTGAAACAGCTTTTAAATACTGACCCCAAAGAACAAGTTGCACTGAAGCAGCCGGGCATACCCGTTAAGGATACCGCCAATAACCAGTTATACTGGTGGATCCGGGAAGCTAAGGCAGCCTTTGCAGGCGCAGGTGAGAAATTGAATTACCTGATAAAAGGGGATGGTAAATCAAAATATCCCGCTTTTGAAGCAGTTATCTCAGCTTTCAAAAGAAATGATATTTTGAAATATAATCTTGTAACCTCTCTGGATGATATTCCAACTGGTTCTGAACTGGATAAGTTTATTCAATCAGGACAAAAGGTGAAAGAGTAACTATTTTTAATATTTAAAACCAATAGTATGGCAAGTATAGATACCGGTGGTGATGGCGGTCATAAGAAAGGCCCGGGTGTAAAGAAAGCCAAGAAGCTTTCTACCAGGGTGGACATGACGCCAATGGTGGACCTCGGGTTCCTGTTGATTACGTTCTTCGTATTCACGGCTACTATGAGTACCCCTACCACTCTTCCGCTCAACATGCCGAAGGATGTAGAGGATGAGAAGCAGAAAACAGAAGTAAAACAATCTGGTGTACTGACCTTAATGTTGGGAAAAGGTGACCAGGTGTATTACTATGAAGGCCAGTTGGAAGTAACGGAAGGGAAGAATAATTTCAAGGCTACTAATTTTAAAGATGTCAGGAAGATCATTCTTGACAAAAAGAAAGATGTGATAGCCAACCATAAGCATGGACCAAGTTGCGAAAAGGAAAAAGCAGATGCCAAGAAGGATGGTGATCCTAATTGGGAAAAAGCCTGCGAGGATATCGACTTTGTAGTGATCATTAAGCCTAATGAGGATGCCACTTATAAGAATACGGTGGACATTCTGGACGAAATGACCATCTGCCAGGTAGAAAGATATGCGATGGTAAAAGTGGGTAAGGAAGAAATGGACCTGATCAGGGCCACAGAAGCCACTAACCCCAACTTGAAAAAATAATATGGTTTGTGGAATGTTTACGTTTCCGCATCTAATAAAAAACACTAAGTAATGGAAGCCAACAAAATTCTCTCAGCCGATGTTCTTGACATCATCTTTGAAGGCAAGAACAAAGACTATGGCGCTTATGACTTAAGAAAGACATACAACCGCCGTATTACCCGTGCCCTTATCATTACCGCTTCAATTGCTGCATTGGCGTTAGCCGGATCGGTTCTGGCCAGTGTGATGAAGAGTGATAAGGACAAGAACGTGAATATGAAGGAGATGACTATCCAGGACGTGAAGCAGGAGGAGAAAAAAGAACCTCCGCCTCCGCCTCCACCCCCACCTCCACCAAAGCAGGAGCCTCCCAAAGTTGAAATGAAACAGTTTACTCCTCCCGTCATCAAAAAGGATGAAGAAGTAGAAAAGCCTGTAGAGAAACAAGAGGAACTTCAGGATGTGAAGATTGATGTTAAAGATCAGGAAGGTATAAAGGATAATGATATCCCTCCTGTTGAAATAATTGACGAAGGGAAAAAGGTAATTGAAGAAAAGAAAGAGGAGGACGAGAATAAGATATTTGATAAGGTGGAGATCGAAGCTAGTTTCCCGGGTGGCGACAGCAAATGGCGCCAGTACCTGGAAAGAAATGCCAATGGCCAGGTAGCTTCTGACAATGGCGCTCCTGAAGGTACTTACACAACCGTAGTACAGTTTGTTGTGGACAAAGAAGGTAACATCAGTGATGTAAAAGCTTTGACCAGTCATGGGTATGGTATGGAAGAAGAAGCAATGAGGGTTATCAAAAAAGGACCCAAATGGACACCAGCCGTACAGAACGGACGCCAGGTAAAAGCTTACCGTAAGCAGCCGATCACCTTCCAGGTACAAAGCGAATAGTTTCTTGTAATTAATTTCAAATCCCCTCCCCGGTTTCGGCAGAGGGGATTTTTTTTGCCCAGCGCAGGAAGGAACAACTCTGCGGAAAGATTAATATTATACGAAGTCTTTTCATGCTGTTTATGCGACTCCTCTTTGACATCAGGCTGCCATTTGCCAATATGGAACTAGTATTAGCAAGCCTGTAACAATTGGTTTATTTTTGAGGCAATGATGAATAAACTTACCGGCTGGGATGATACCATTGTGGCACTTGCCACACCACCCGGCGTGGGTGCTATTGGGGTGATCAGGTTAAGTGGACAAAAAGCCATCGGCATCGTCAATGACCTGTTTCCTGCCAAGAATTTGCTGGCGCAAGCAACTCATACTCTTCATGTGGGGTTTATAAAGCAAGGGGATGCCATTTTGGATGAAGTGGTGGTTTCGCTTTTTAAGGGCCCTAGATCTTATACAGGAGAAGATGTGGTGGAAATAAGCTGTCATGGTTCACCTTTTGTACAACAGCAGGTAACTGATGCCTGTATTAAGCAGGGTGCAAGGTTGGCAAAGCCCGGCGAATTTACGCAACGGGCTTTTTTGAACGGCAAGCTGGACCTGGCCCAGGCTGAAGCTGTGGCTGACCTTATCGCTTCTAATACAGCAGCCTCACAAAAAGCGGCCCTGCATACTATCCGCGGCGGATTTTCTGCCAATTTAAAAACATTAAGAGACCGGCTTATCACTTTTTCGGCGCTGATAGAACTGGAACTGGACTTCAGCCAGGAAGATGTGGAGTTTGCGGACCGGAAAAAATTCTATGAATTAATACAGGAGCTAAGCAGTTCCACAGACCGGCTTATCAGTTCATTTCAATTGGGTAATGTGATACGTAATGGAGTGAGTGTAGCCATTATAGGAAAACCGAATGCTGGGAAATCCACTTTATTAAATTCTTTATTGAATGAGAACAGGGCGATCGTAAGTGATATACCCGGGACCACCCGAGATACAATTGAAGAAATCATAAATATTGACGGCATTTTGTTTCGCCTGATAGATACGGCTGGTATACGGGAACATGCCGGCGACCTCATAGAAAATGAGGGGATGGAGAGAAGTCTGATGAAAATGAAGGAGGCTGACCTTGTATTGTATTTATTTGATGCAGGAGAATCGGTGCCTGAGATACAGGCGCAGAAAGCTGTATTTGATAAGCAGGAATCGCACTATCTGCTGGTGGCAAATAAAATTGACCTGGCAGGGGAGGAAGCGGTCAGGAGTAAATTTGCCTCTATTGATAAAATGATATTTATTTCAGCCAAACAGCACCTGCATACTGAAGTGCTGAAAGAAAGAATGGTGGATACGGTACTACAGGGACAAGTGCAAACTGAGCATACTATTGTAACCAATGCCCGTCATTATCATGCGCTGAAAGAAGTGGCTGTTTCGCTGGCAGAGATTAAAAATGGCCTGGATAATAAACTGCCCGGTGATTTGCTGGCATTAGATATTCGCCAATGTCTGCATTATCTCGGCCTTATAACCGGGGAGATCACCAATGAGGATCAACTTGATTATATATTTAGTAAGTTCTGTATCGGAAAGTAATTATCTTTCCTTTGTTTGCTAAGTGCTTGTTTTTCATAGGCTTTAACTGATTTTTCCTTCTTTTATTTGTTGCCAAACTACTCTTTTTTACTTATATTTGTTGCCTAATTGTTGCCCTGATTTGTTGCTCATGTTTCCGAGCAACAAAAAATCAGTAAGTGGCGAAATGATGCTACACACAG
>JAEUVL010000081.1 GCA_016786965.1 Chitinophagaceae bacterium | reverse complement strand
CATGTTCAAAGCATTACTCTTCCTGGGTGCTGGTGCGGTGATACATTATATTCATAGCAATGACATGAAGGATATGGGTGGCTTAAGAAAATTCCTGCCAATCACTCACTTCACATTTTTAATTGCTTGTTTGGCCATAGCAGGTGTACCTCCATTTGCCGGTTTCTTCAGCAAAGAAGAGATTCTTTTAGCAGCCTATCATGGTAATAAAGCCATCTATTATATCGCATTGATCACATCAGGGCTTACCGCATTCTATATGTTCCGGCTGTACTTCAATATATTCTGGAACAAACCCCATCATGCACATGGCGAACATCATGGAGAAGGTGGCTTTGTAATGATGCTCCCGCTTATCTTGTTAAGCATTGGAGCTGCTGCAGCAGGCTTTATTCCCTTCGGCGAATTTGTTAGCACCGATGGCAGGCCGCTGGAATCACATTTCCACCTGCAGTTCTCCATTGCTCCTGTAGCATTGGGCCTTGCAGGGATCTTAGCTGCCATGTGGCTGTATGGCAAACAAAATGACAAACCGGCAAAGATCGCTGCTTCACTGGGTGGTATATACAAAGCAGCCTATCATAAGTTTTATATTGACGAGATATACCTGTTCATAACTAAGAAAGTATTGTTCAACCTAATTGGAAGACCGGCTGCCTGGTTCGACAAGAATATAGTGGATGGATTGATGAACCTGACGGCTAGTGGCACACAGGCCGTTTCAGAAGGAATTAAAAAAGTGCAATCAGGAAAAGTCCAGCAGTATGCGCTCTATTTTTTAGCAGGTGTGATCGTACTGGCCGCATTGTTTATTTATGTTTGGAAATAGGATCGTTTGATAAATAAGAATTAATGAACCTTTTATTACTTATAGGAGCCCCATTACTAACTGCTGTCGCCGTATTGCTTTCCCGCAATAAGCAACAGGTAAAATGGATATCACTGATAGGCTCTGTAATACAACTGGGATTAGCCTTCGCATTACTATTCGCTTTCCGCAACGAAAGAGCGGCAGGCAATACCGCTCAAATGCTGTTTGAACAAACCCAAGCGCTTTTTAATAAACTGAATATCAATTTTCACCTTGGCGTGGATGGTATCTCTGTTGCTATGATATTGCTTACTTCCTTTGTATTGATCGCCGGTGTATTGGTCTCATGGAATATAGAGAAGATGACAAAAGAGTTTTATTTTCTTCTTATACTGCTGGCACTAGGTGCTTATGGTTTCTTTATTTCACTCGACCTGTTCATTCTATTCTTCTTCCTGGAAATATCTGTGATACCCAAATACCTGCTGATCGGTATCTGGGGCAGCGGTAAAAAAGAATACAGCGCCAACAAACTGGCCCTGATGCTGATGGGTGGCTCGGCTTTGATACTGGTGGGAATGCTGGGAATCTATTTCACCGCAGGGCATAGCTTCGATATCATGACCTTATCGAAAGCCAATATTCCTGCAAACATTCAAAATATTTTATTCCCCTTACTATTTGCAGGCTTTGGTGTATTCACAGCGCTGTTTCCATTGCACACCTGGGTGCCCGATGGTCACTCTTCTGCGCCAACAGCCGGCTCCATGTTTCTTGCCGGCATCTCCATGAAGTTGGGCGGCTATGGTTGTTTAAGAATAGCTACTTACTTATTGCCGGCCGGTGCAAAAGAATAT
>JAEUVL010000047.1 GCA_016786965.1 Chitinophagaceae bacterium | reverse complement strand
TAATAACTCTTCTGTTCTATTGACTCCATGATGCCGAGATAGCTGATATAGCGGTCTTCGTGTATTTCGCCATCATTGACTGCGGCTTTGATGGCGCAGCCGGGCTCGTTGTAATGCAGGCAATTGTTGAATTGGCAATTGTTGAGCCGGTCACGCATTTCTGGAAAATAATGCGAGACTTCCTGTTTTTCTATGTCTACTAATCCAAATTCTCTCATTCCGGGGGTGTCAATTATTCTTCCACCCTGCGGCAGGTCGTACATTTCGGCAAAAGTGGTGGTATGCTGGCCTTTGCCACTCCAGCCGCTTACATCCTGTGTCTTTAATTTAATGTCGGGGAATATGGCATTGAGCAATGATGATTTACCTACTCCGCTATGGCCGCTGATGAGGGTGGTTTTACCGACGAGCAATTTTACCACTTCCTGGACGCCTTCATTATTCACTGCGCTTATTAATAACACCTTGTAGCCTATGGCTTCATACATGGCTTTCCATTGTTCGTATTTATCTAATTCCTTTTTTTTGTAGAGGTCTGATTTATTGAAAATGATCAGTGCGGGGACATGGTACATTTCGGAGGCTACGAGAAAGCGGTCGATAAAGCCCTGAGAGGTTTTGGGTTCTTTGAGGGTGGCTACGAGCAGGGACTGATCGAGATTCGCTGCTACTATATGATGCTGATGCTTGTGCCTGGGTGATTGGCGGTTGATATAATTATGCCGGTCGTATATTTCGTCTATAATGGCAGTGCTGCTTTCTTCGGCTTCTATTTCCATTTCGATGGTATCGCCAACGGCTATGGGATTGGTGCTGGTAATATCATCGAGCTTCATTACGCCTTTCATGCGGGCATTCCAGAATTTACCTGCTTCGTCTTTTACAATGTACCAACTGCCGGTGGATTTATAGACCGTTCCTTTCATAGGCCACGAATTTCACCAATTCACCTAATAAAGCAAGGTAATATCACGGAAACTTTCTGAAAAGCCAATACTTGCATACGGCTTCGAGCAGGAGCAGGGCTAAGGCGACCAGCAGGAAGGGGATAAAGCGTTCTTCTGAGCGGGTGAAGGAAGTGATATCTATTTTGGATTTTTCTAACTGGTCTATTGCTTTGTATGTTTCTTTTAAGGCTACTTTATCCCTGGCCCTGAAATACTGGCCGCCTGTTTCTGTTGCGATCTTTTGCAGCAGGGCGACATCTATAAAATCTATATTGGGATTTTTGTCCTGTGGTTTGCTGCCGGGCACTTCCTGTATGGTGGTGGGCATGGCGCCAATGCCGATGGTGTACACTTTTACCTGTTTTGATTTGGCGATCTCCAGTGCTGTAAGCGGATCGATGAGGCGTGTTTCGGGCGGATCTTCTTTTCCATCGGTGATGAGGATGATCACTTTGCTTTTTGATGAGCTTTTTGTGAGACGATCAACACTGGTGGCCAACCCTTCGCCAATGACAGTTCCTGTTACATTGGAGAAATTATTGGTTTCGATGGCCTGTATCTGTGTGATGAGTGTATTTCTGTCAGTAGTAACGGGACACTGGGTGAAGCTGGCCCCTGAAAAGACCACGAGCCCCATCCTGTCGATCGGGCGGCTGCGTACAAACTCTTCTGCTGCTTCTTTGGCTACTTCCATGCGGGAGGGAAGCACATCTTTGGAGCCCATGCTGCCGCTTACGTCCATGCAAATGACAATGTCGATGCCTTCGCCTTCTGAACGTTGTTCATTATTTCTTTTTTGCGGGCGGGCCAGGGCAATGATGACGAAACTTATTGCGAGCAGCCGTAGTATGAATGGTAAATGACGGAAACGGTTTTTCCAGGAAGTGACATTGAATGCATGGGTGGTGGATACGGTGAAGGTGGCCTGCTGTTTATTATACTTCTTTACATACCACCATATAAGTATTGGCAACAGGGCAAATAGTCCAAAGGCGATGGGGTAAGCAAAGCTCATATGTTTTATCCAGTCGTACAGCATACTCTTCTAAATCTTTCCGCCACCCGGCGGAAGGGTGTTAGCCTCCGTTTTTTCGATGGTTATTATTGCATTCCTGATCTCCTGAAATGATCTTTGGTCATCTTCTTCTGCAGGCAGATATTTTGCAAATTTTACAAAATCACCCAGCCGTAATGATTGGGAGAGTTTATCAAATTGCTCTTTTTCCAGTCCGAGCCCTTTTAATTGTATGACGAGATCGTCTGTTGTTTTTTGTAATGAGAGAATACCTTTTTTTCTGAAAATATACAGCCGGAAGATATCTGCGAGGCGTGAATGATAGAGCTTGGCAGCTGGCTTATCCCGGTTCAACAGCTCGAGTTGCTGCATGGCTTCTTCGTATGGATTTATTGTGGAGACGACCCTTGGTGCGGCTACCGGGGGTGTTTTTTTCTTTTTCAATAACCAAATGATAAGGGCAAGCAGCAAGGCACCGCTGAGGGCATACCACCACCATTCGTTTTTCTTTTCCGGCACTTTTACTTCCAGTATGTCTTTTATATCATGGTATTCCTGGTTAGGATCAAAATCGGAGAAGACGACATCTATCGGAATGGTATCTGTTTTTATTGTTTCGGATATTGAAAAAGAGGGGATGACCCAATGGCCGGAGTCGAAGCTGGTAAGTTTGTATAATGCTTTGATACGAATGCCTCCACTTTCTTTGCTGCTGTCGGTAACGGGAGGTTCGAGCAGTTCAAAATGTTCTATGGTATCAATGGTTTCTACCCGTTTGCTGCCAGCGGGGTAATAGGCTTCTATTGTGAGCTGTAATGGCTCACCGATCAGTATCTTTTTTTTGTCGACGGCAGCTTTGATGGTGCTGCCGTCCTGCGCTGATGCGGACAGCGCAAAAAATAAAAGTATGGGTGAGAATATTGTTTGGTAAAACTTCATGTTGATCATCTGTTGCGGCTGAGGAAGAATCGCTGGAGCACTTTTACATAGTCTTCCCCTGTTTTTATGTGGAGCAGGTCGCAGCCT
>JAEUVL010000010.1 GCA_016786965.1 Chitinophagaceae bacterium | reverse complement strand
TGCCCAAAAACAGCAATCCAACAATCAACATTTCGTTTGACATTATCATTTTACTTACTTTTTTGACTGATTAAACAACAAATTTGTGGCCATTTTGGTTGGTGCATTTTTTCCCGCCGTTTTGTCATGTCAAGGCTGGGTTCTACCCTGAAAATTTTTTTTTTCAGGATAGTAACTCCGTTATATTAATTATATACAATTACTTAAATGTCAATGACTTGTATAGGTATTCTTTATTGTGATTTTGATTAATTTAGATCTGTCAGGAGTCCTAGAAGTTATACACAGCACAAAAAATTTATTTTGAAATGTGGGGCATAATTGTAACTTAGCAATAGAATTTAATGGGTTAGTAAGTAAGGGGGTCAATCGTAAGATTGGCCCTTTTTACATTTAATGACGTTCTGTGGTTGCTTCTTAAATTCTTTCATCTTTCCTATCTTCTTTTTTTGAATTATTCCAGAGCAATTTACTATCTGCATAGTATTAGTGACTGAACAGTCCGGTAAAGACAGTTCAATCATTTAATTTTATCGCATGAGTAAGATCAAGACTTCATTTTTTTGTCAGAATTGTGGACAAGAAAGTGTGAAATGGGTTGGCCAATGTCCATCCTGCAGTCAGTGGAATACATTTGTGGAAGAGTTGACACAAAAAGATAATCCTAAAACCAATAATTCCTGGAAAGATTATTCTGAAGAAAAAAGAACAAGCAAAACCATTTCTTTAACTGAAGTAAAAAGCAGTGAAGAGAAACGGCTGCCAACTGCAGATACAGAACTAAACCGTGTACTCGGTGGTGGTATTGTACCGGGAAGTTTAGTACTAGTGGCCGGAGAACCTGGTATTGGTAAGTCAACCTTGTTTTTACAAAATGGATTATGGCTTAAGGATGTTTCCGTATTATACATAAGCGGGGAAGAAAGTGAGCAACAAATAAAAATGCGGGCTGACAGGCTTGGATTAAAAAACGACAACTTTTACTTGCTTACCGAAACATCCACCCAAACTATTTTCCAGGAAATAAAAAAGTTGAAGCCACAATTGGTAATTGTAGATTCTATACAAACATTACAAACTCCTTTTATCGATTCCTCTCCGGGCAGTGTGTCGCAGATAAGAGAATGTGCTGCCGAATTCCAACGATTTGCCAAAGAAACTAATACACCGGTTTTCCTCATTGGCCATATCACCAAAGACGGAAGTATTGCCGGTCCTAAGATTCTGGAACATATGGTTGATACGGTCCTGCAGTTTGAGGGAGATCGGCACTATGCTTATAGAATTTTAAGGACCCTTAAAAATCGTTTTGGCAGTACTGCTGAATTAGGCATTTATGAAATGACGGATGGTGGCATGCGAGGGGTTCTTAATCCAAGCGAAATATTGATTACTCAAAAAGAAGATCAGCTAAGTGGTATTGCTATTGCAGCCACTATAGAAGGCATGCGACCCCTCCTGATAGAAGTACAAGCCCTGGTAACACAATCAGTTTACGGTACGCCTCAAAGGACCGTTAGCGGATTTGACCTCCGTCGCCTGCAATTACTACTGGCAGTGCTGGAGAAAAGAGGCGGGTTTCATTTTGGAATGAAGGATGTTTTTCTGAACATTGCCGGAGGTATTAAAGTTGAAGACCCTTCTATCGATCTGGCTGTGCTGTGCGCCTTACTTTCTTCCTATGAGGATGTGCCGCTGCCCCAGCATATTTGTTTTGCCGGCGAAGTAGGATTGAGCGGTGAAATAAGGGCCGTGAACCGCATTGACCAGCGTATAGCGGAAGCAGAGAAATTAGGTTTTGAAAAGATCATTGTTTCCAAATACAGTCAAAAAGGATTGAGTAAACAAAAGTTCAATATTGAAGTGGTGCTGATGGGAAGGGTGGAGGAAGTTTACCAATACCTGTTTTAGACTAAAATAACAGCTTCTCAAACCCGGGGAAGCTTTGATTGACCCAATATATTTTAACCCTATGATTTCTTTAAAAGAAATAAAAGACTCGTTACTGCACCTTTTCTTTCCTCATATTTGTACAGGCTGTGGTAATGACATTCTTACAGAACAAACTGTTCTTTGTATGCGTTGCATAGAGGCAATGCCAGAAACCAATTTTGAGATGTACCCCGGCAACCCGGTAGAGAAAACCTTTTGGGGTCGCTTGCCGCTACTTGGTGCCACTGCCCAATTCTATTTTACAAAAGAATCATTGATGCAGCACCTGATGCACCAGTTCAAATACAAGAACAACAAAGAGCTCGGACTTCAATTAGGAAGAATAATGGGAGAACAACTTAAGCGGTCAGGACGATTTAAAGCAGATGCCTTAGTTCCGCTTCCGTTATTTCCCGTCAAAGAAAGAAAAAGAGGGTACAACCAAGCTACTATTTTATGCGAAGGAATGGCCGGTGCAATGGAAATCCCTGTGCTGGATAAAGTCATCGCCCGGCCACAACATACCGAAACACAGACAAAAAAAGGTCGAATAGAACGATGGAAGAATATGGATGGAAAATTCATTCTCAAAAATCCGGAGGCCATTCACAATAAACATTTGTTACTGGTAGATGACGTGGTAACAACCGGCGCTACGCTGGAAGCCTGCGGGAATGCTTTGCTGCAGGCTGAAAATGTGCAATTGAGTATAGCAGCTCTTTGTATTGCCTCGAGGTAGATGCGGTCCTAAAAGCCAGCTTTACACTTTTCTCTTTCAACTCTTAGCTTTACTTTTGACAAAATGAAGCTACCCGGAATACTTATTATATCCCTTCTACTCGTACTCTTTTCCTGCAGAAAAGATTCGTTTATTACTTCGGGTGATGCAAGAGTAACTATTTCTGCAGACACCTTGAAGTATGACACTGTTTTTGTAACTGCCGGTTCCACCTACCGCTCGTTTACTATCATAAATGATAACAATCAAAAACTCCGGCTCTCCTCCATTAAATTGATGGGTGGAGCTTCTTCTGTTTATAAAATAAATGTGGATGGTACTCCTGGCACTCAATTCACCAACCTGGAACTGGAAGCAAACGACAGCCTGTATGTTTTTGCACAGGTAAATGTAAATCCAGGTACTGCCAGTTTACCTTTTATACTACGAGACAGTATCGAAATCAGTTATAATGGAAAAACAAGATTGGTGCAATTGGAAGCCTGGGGGCAAAACGCCCATTTCTTCCGGGACAAAGTGGTTGCTGTTAATGAAACATGGAATAATGACTTGCCATATGTGATCCTCGGCTCGTTGCAGATAAATAATAATATTACACTAAGTATTAATAAAGGGTGCCGCATTTATGTACATGCAGATGCTCCAATAGTGGTGAATGGCACCTTACAGGTAAACGGATTAAAAGACACTATTGACAGGGTGTATTTCCGCGGTGACCGGATGGATGACCCGTACAAAGATTATCCTGCCAGCTGGCCTGGCATCTTTTTCCAAACAACTTCAAAAGATAATGTACTGAACTATGCCGTTATTAAAAACGCTTATCAGGCCATCGGCATCCAGGATCCTTCCACTAATCCTAATCCCAAACTTATATTGAATGAATGTGTAATTGACAATGCGTATGATGCGGGTATTGTCTCACTTAACTCAAGCATACGGGCCAGGAACTGTTTGATAAGTAACTGCGGTAAAAACTTGTTGCTTGTCAAAGGTGGGGACTATCAATTTACACATTGCACAGTGGTGACCTATGCTAATCGCTTTATTGATCATAAAGATCCTGTCCTAACACTATCTAATTTTGCAAATGGCAGTACAGAAATACTTAATGCCACCTTCCGTAACTGCATCTTCTGGGGAGAAAACGGATTGGTAGCAGATGAAGTAGTTGTATTAAAAAATGGTACTAATACTTTCAATGTGAATTTTGATCACAACTTATGGAAAGTTCAAACTCCTCCCACAAATATTATCAGCAACCAGATTATTAATAATCAGTCACCTCAATTTGACAGTATTAGCACAGCTGATAATTATTATGATTTTCGCCTGAAAACTTCTTCCCCTTCCATCAACAAAGGGATAAATACAGGTGTAACAATTGACCTTGACAGTAAACCCCGCCCGGTGGGTCTTCCCGATCTTGGCTGCTTCGAAAAACAATAATTTGATTGTCCAAATTTGTATATAGTTAATATTTTGAATATGAATACTAATTAAATTAGTATTCATAAATGTTGATATTCAATTAATTAAGTTATTAAAAATTTATTTGAAACATTTCATACAATTTTTCAAATCAGTTTTATACTTTAGCGCTGAAATGATAAATCAAGTAATTAATCCAAAAATGATTCTGTTGGCCCGTGAGTCCAGAGGACTTACTCAACAATCGCTGGCGGAGAGGATCAATACGAATAAAGCGCAGTTGTCACGTATGGAAAATGGAGAAGTTAGCCTGTCCGGTGATATGCTGCTGTCAATGGCAGAAGCCACTTCTTATCCTGCCCATTTCTTTTTTCAGAAAGGCGATGTGGTACCTGTGAACCTCGCTTATAGAAAACGGCAGCATGTCCCCGCAAAGATCATAGCACCCATAGAAGCCCAGGTAAATATTATGCGCATGCATGCAGAGATACTACTTGATATTTTAAAGATTCCTTTGCCTGCCCTTCCTGTGCATCAAGTAACCGAAGAAAAAAATCCTGCTGCTATTGCAGCTTTGACTCGCTCTGCGTGGAATGTTAAAACTCCTGTAATTGATAACCTCATACAACTGCTGGAAGAAAAAGGCTTGCTTATCAATTTATTTGATTTTGGTACAGAGCGGGTTGATAGTAAAAGTATATTAACCGGATCTCGCTTCCCGCTTATCTTCCTGAATGCTTCTCTACTGGGCGACAGACAACGTTTCTCATTGGCATATGAATTAGGCCATCTTATCATGCATACTTTCACGGTAGTACCTCACAACCGCAATGTTGCACATGAAGCTAACGAATTTGCCGCGGAGTTCTTAATGCCCGCAGATGAGATCAGGAAAGATTTTGAAAAAGGAGTCAGTCTGCCATTACTTGGTGAATTAAAAAGAAAATGGAAAGCTTCAATGATTTCCCTGTTGTACAGGGCCGATGATCTTGGCTTTTTAAGCCCGAGCCAAAAGCGCTACCTCATTCAGCAATTTAACCAGTTGCGCATCCGCCGACGTGAGCCTGCCGAACTGGATATCCCTGTTGAAAAGCCAATCCTCGTATCCAAGCTAATAGCTGACTGCCGTAAAAAACTAAACCTGCATATTACAGGAATGGCAACCCTTTTATCAATGCAGGAGAGTGAATACCTAGAACTCTATGGAGAAGACCAACCTACTTAAAAGCATTAAAAATGATAATAAGCATGAGTACCGAAAGAAAAACAGTAGAAATAAAAGTATACAGCATCGGCGAACTGGCTGCTCTGTATGAGGTTAGTGTGCGAACCATGAATCGCTGGCTTAAACCACATTTAGAAAAGATCGGAAAAAGAGAAGGACGCTTTTACAGTGTAAAGCAGGTGTCAATTATTTTTGATCAACTTGGACTACCCAAGGATTTTGACCGGGCTGCATAACACTCTTTGCCGCCTTAAAATCCTGAACCCTTTGGACTACATCACATCATCTAGTAAATTGAACGTAGCTATCCGGTAGCGGCTTAATTTTCTGGCTTGTGTCAGTACTTGAACAGGAAGTGGGAGGTTGAACGTATCAAGTGCTCGTTGGTTGTCTCATGTTTTACTCATTCCAAATTACTAAAAATAGCTTTGTTATAAGTGTGTAATTGATTATTGACTGACTCTCATGAGTCATTAATAGGTTAAATTTTTGCAGTTGATAGGAAATGGATAAAGAATCACATCTCATTCGATGAGAATATAAAAAGGCTCCTTTCTCCTTTGGCATTATCACTTCTTTCTTTGAGAGGTAGAACTTCTTTCCTTGGCCTTTACAGCCCTGTAAAACTCTTTTTAAAACTATTTTTCAGCAACGAAAAAACATTTTGCCTGCGTTTATAATGAAAAACAATATTTCGGTGAGTAAAAAAGAAACTAAATAAAGGCCAGGAAAAACCATTACTTTTTTTCCGGCGCAGCAGTAATATGTACTTCGCCAGTATTGTGCGGGTTGCAATGCTACCTGCTGGCTGACTTAAGAATGCCTCCATGTGGGTGATGCATTGTCGTCTCACTTTTTCAATACGCTCATCCTTTTCCTTTATATCTAGCAGGGTCCGCGAACTATTGCCAGCCCGTATGCGGTGATGCGTCAATGTTTCTTTTATACAACTCACTTTGTCTGTAGCTGAAGCAATCATACTCAACCACCAGTCGTAATAAGTAGTATCAGGAAAAGGTAACGCAGCCTTTAATAACGAACGTTGAAACATACAGGCATGGCCGTGTATAGGTGAATCAAAAGCCAGCTTTTCCGGCATGCTTCCTTCATAATAACGGATTGGTTTGGTCCCATCTCCTTCCAATGGCGCATCGCCAAAAAAATCTTTTGAAATAGAATACACAAAAACACTTTCCTTATCCCATTTAGCCATCATGACCTCTATTTTATTGAGATCCCAAATATCGTCCTGGTCGGAAATGGCAATATAATTGCCCGTCGTTAAGAGACAGGCCTTTTCAAAGTTCTTATTATATCCGAGGTTTTTGTCATTCCGGTAAAAACGGATACGGTCGTCTCGCTCCTGGTATGCCTGTATAAGCTCTGGTGTATTATCAGCAGAGCAGTCATCCACAATCACTATTTCAAGATGCCGGTAGGTTTGTTGTATGATACTGTCCATTTGAGCATTGATACTGGTAGCCCCATTGTATGTGCACATAGCAATCGACACAAGCGGCTGGTCA
Source organism: Chitinophagaceae bacterium (assembly GCA_016786965.1). GTDB lineage: Bacteria > Bacteroidota > Bacteroidia > Chitinophagales > Chitinophagaceae > JJ008. The sequence continues at coordinate 30,519 of JAEUVL010000010.1, read as the reverse complement.
GGTATATGGTTGGGCGTATACATTATAAAGAAACATTAAGCAAAAGCCTTCCGGAAAGAATGGGCCAGTCTGGTAAAGACATTGTCCTTAGTGGTAATATACAGGAAAGCAGGGTAGGCCATCATTTCCTTACGCAACCAGTCAGGATAGTAATAGGGCGAAACGAATTTGAATGATACACCTTCCCGTTTAAAGATATCTTCACCTTTGGTGATGGCTTTCAGCAAATAATCATCCTGAAGGTATTCCTCTTTATTGAATTCGGTATGTGCAAAAGACCGGATTTTCTGTTTGATCTTTTCAATACCGCCGAGGTAAGAAAAATGCCACCCCCCTTTTTTTATTCTTGTAAGATCATTTCGCTTGTCCCTGAGCTCCTGGGGCGTTAGTTGTCTGAATTTCCTGCCCGTAGCCACAACAGAACCATTCCACCATCTTTCATGACCAATATTCTGACAATTAAAAAAATAGTAGTGAAATAACATGGACAACGCCACCGGTTCTTTTATCCCGGCCAACTTCTTAAGTATGGTAGGGTCAGGTATCTCGTCCAGGTCGCTTACCATCACCAGGTCATCATCAGCCGCCAGTGCAGCCGCTGCAGAGAGTGCATTACGTTGTTCATTTTCCAGTTTCCAGGAGGCATTTGAAGGATTGTATGTTACTTCATTCTGGTTGAACGATAATCCTTCCGCAGATTGTTGCAGAGGTATATAAGTGATCTTATCCAACCAGGGTTCAAAGCGCTTTTTATTTTCCTGGAAAAGATACGGCTTCGCCGCACCCGAATGAGTAAGGTTTGATTCTGCGATCACAAAATGATCGACATGCGGGCCCAGCAGTTTCAACCTGAATTCAAGCAGGTCCAGCTCATTGAAGAAAGTAAAACAATCGATGATTTTCATCAGCGGGAAATTATTGAGAACAGCTTATACTTTTTTATGACTGCCATCACAAAACGGAGGCGTCCTGGTTTGTTTGCACTGGCAAAACCATATCTCTTCCACCTTATCAAAAACCACTTTAATGCTTCTGAAAGGCATGCCTTCTATATTTTTATGCGCACTGTCGCAGAATGGTTCTTTCTGTGTAAGGCCGCAACTACACCAGGAATATACTTTATCCGGTTCCACCGTAATGCCCGCCGGTTCGCATTTGGCCACCCGTGGCAGCCCTTCATTCGGTATCAGTTCCATACTTAGTATTTATCAGCAATAAATTTATACAGGTTGAAATTACCTTTTTGATAAACGCTTTCAATTTCTTTTTTAAGGTCCACTTTACTAATGTCGGCCATCCGTTTCTGTTCTATCAGGTAAAAAGCCTTTTCCGCCAGCAGCCAGAATGTTTTATCAGTAAGATGAGATTTCTGTAATTGATTCAGGATAATAGAAAGCAGTTCCTCCACTCCTTCTTTTTGCGAAGCCACTGTTTTTACTACCGGTACCTCGTTATAGTGTTTGCCGAAGGATGGCGCCAGCATCAGCCGTAAGTTTCTTACAAAAGTATCGGCATCCGGTCGGTCGCTTTTATTTACTACAAAGATGTCGGCTATTTCCATCAGACCAGCCTTCATAGTTTGTACTTCATCCCCCGCTTCAGGCACTACCACGACTACTGTTACATCTGCTAATCCGGCAATTTCAATTTCACTTTGCCCCACACCTACGGTTTCTACAATGATATGGTCGAACTGAAAAGCTTTCAGCAGGTCTGTTATCTCAATGATCTTAGGATGCAATCCCCCCATTGAGCCACGGGTGGCGAGTGAGCGGATAAATACATTGGGATGGGTGTACCAGTCGCTCATGCGGATACGGTCACCAAGTAAGGCACCAAGGTTAAAGGGTGATGATGGGTCTACGCATAGTACAGCAACCCGCTTACCCGAATTAACCAATAAACTAATTAACGAATCCACTAATGTACTCTTACCAGCGCCGGGCGGCCCGGTGATGCCGATAATCTTAGCAACGGATACCGGTAATGATCTAAGCATATCTTCATATCCGGGCTGCTCATTTTCCACCAGCGAAATACTTCTGGCCAATGCTTTGATATCGCCCCGCAGTAATTGATTTAGTAGTTCAGACCACATGAAATGAATGGGATGTTGTACGTTTACAAAAGTATGCTTAACAAGTTACACAATAGCTGGCGGCCCCTTGTCATTTTTATACTTTTTGTGGCTATGCTATTGTCTCTGTTCGTTTCAAGAGCCGCCTTATCTGTAAGTATGGGCCTGTTCCTGACAGTCTCCCTCTTGCATACAAATATTAAGAAGCAAGTGGCTTTCTTTTTTTCCTCGCCTTTGTTGTGGGGCATGAGTTTACTATTCCTGTTGCCGCTGATATCTGGCTGGTGGAGTGAAGATGCAGATAAATGGCAGGAGATAGTTCAGATAAAGTTACCACTGGCACTATTACCATTAGCCTTTGCTGGACCAGTATACCTGTCTTTGAAAATGTGGGATTGGCTGGCCTATATTTTTATTACTCTCATACTCGCAGCTTCTATCTGGTCTATGTTACAATATATAAACAGTATGGCGGTAGTACATGCTGCTTACCTACAGGCCAAGACAATGATAACACCCCTTCGCAATGATCATGTTCGGTTTAGTTGGCTCGTTAGTGTGGCAGTACTGCTGTCTGTCTGGTTGTTTATGAATAAAAGGAAACAAGAGAAGACCGTATCAATCATACTGGTAGTGATTGCGGGCTGGCTGATAATTTTTTTACATATACTGGCAGCCAGAACCGGTCTGTTTTCCTTTTATATTATGTTGCTAATGTTCGCAATATGGCTGATCGTTATGAAACTAAAATGGCAATATGGATTGAGCCTACTGGTCCTGCTGGTCGCATTACCAATAATGGCCTGGGTTGCTCTGCCTACTTTTCAAAACAGGGTACGTTATATCCGCTATGATTTTGTATACTTTAAAGAAGCTAATTACTTACCCGGTGCTAATGATGCGATGCGGGTAATTTCCCTGAAGGCCGGATGGAGTTTACTCACACAGCACCCTGTTGCAGGTGTTGGCTTTGGTGATGTGCTGCGAGAAACGAATGCTTGGTACCAGGCGACTTATCCACAGATGATTGAAACCGATAAGATCAACCCCTCTTCCGAGTGGCTGATGTATGGGGCGGGTTGTGGCTGGCTGGGATTCTTATTATTCAGTTTTGTAATGCTGGTTCCCTTTTTTATAGGGGTACAGCATAAATTATTATGGTGTATGCTCCATGGCTCCGCCGCATTCAGTTTTATATTCGATATAGGGCTGGAAGTGCAGTATGGTGTTTTTAGTTATGCGTTTATTGTACTGTGGTGGTGGAAATGGCTGAAGCGGTAAAACTTGGCGGCCCTTTAAAAAGATGTAATCTTTGCAGCAATGACCAACATCTCTATCGTTATCGTTTGCCGGAATGAGGCAACCATCATTGCAGACACATTACAAAGTCTGCAGGGGGTAAGTGATGATATTGTTGTGTATGACAATGGCAGTACAGATGGCACACAGCAGATCATAAAACAGTTCGGCGTTCGCCTGCATGAAGGCACCTGGGAAGGGTTTGGCAAAACAAAAAATAAAGCTACTGCAATGGCTAAATACGACTGGGTGCTGAGCCTCGATGCCGATGAAGCGGTGGATGAAGAGTTGAAACGGTCCTTACTATCTTTTAGTCCTGCAGGAGAAAAAATAGTGTATGATATTACATTTAAAAGCTTCCTGGGCGCCAGGGAACTAAAGTATGGGGAATGGGGTGGCGATCATCATATCCGTTTATTTAATAAAAAACTGATACAATGGAATGATGCGCCAGTGCATGAGGAATTGCAGTTGCCGGATGAAATAACCATTCTTAAATTAAAAGGAGCCGTTCTGCACCGTACAATGGCTAATATACCCGATTACGTTACTAAAATGACAAACTATGCCATGCTGAATGCAGAAAAATATCTTCGGCAGGGCAAAAAAGCCTCCTGGTTCAAGCTGCGGCTGTCGCCGGGCTTTACTTTTTTCCATTACTATGTTTTGAAACTGGGTTTTCTTGATGGTAATGCAGGATATGTATGCGCAAAGATGACGGCGTATTATACATTTTTGAAATATGCAAGACTAAAAGAGTTAAAAGATAAGACTGAGTAATTAGAGTGAATGCAGCGCTGAAAAAACTATTATCTTTTCACTTTTAATACAACTGAATGACCAATTTCATTCCCATTTTTCCACTTGGTATTGTGGTATATCCCGGCGAAGATCTGAACCTTCACATCTTTGAGCCCCGTTATAAGCAACTGATTGCTGAATGTCATGCGACTAAAAAACCATTTGGTATTCCTGTCGCCATCAATGATAAAATGAAAGACCATGGTACGCTGGTGGAGATTGTTGAATTGTCAAAAGTGCACGATAGTGGCGAGATGGATATTAAAACAAAAGGAACCAGGATATTCCGGATACTCGAAGTAATAAAAGAAGTGCCGGATAAATTGTACAGCGGCGCTATCGTTACCTATCCGCAGAATTATGAACAGGGCAGTGCAGATATTATGCGTTCGATACTAATGGGAATTAAGGAGCTCCATCAGTTGCTGAAAGTAACCAAAGATTTCAAGAAAGGAGACGGAGTGCTCAATAGCTATGATGTGGCACATCATATTGGCCTCTCGCTGGAAGAAGAGTACGAGTTGCTGGGCTTATTTCATGAACGGCAACGGCAGGAATACCTGCGATTACATTTGGCCAAAGTAATACCCATGCTGGCGGGCATGGAGCAGTTGAAAGAAAAGATCAAACTTAATGGGCATTTTAAGAATCTGAGCGGATTTGATCTGTAACGGCCCAATTAAAAAATAAATATGTCAACAACCCTCTGTTTCGATTTTGGCAACACCCGAAAAAAAGTGGCGGTCTTTCAGGATGCGGAAATGAAGGAATCTGAAGTAATGCCTGACGATACGGTAGAAACGGTTCGTTCATTAATCAACCGTTTTAAACCAACTAAATCCATCTTGTCTTCGGTTATTGATCACAATTTGGCTATTGAAGAAGTGCTGACTTCGGCCACCCAATTTCATAAGCTGAGCCATCTTACCAAGCTTGCTTTTACTACTCCGGTGGGTAAGCCTGAAACAATCGGGGCCGATCGATTGGCACTGGCCTCCGCCTCCGTTCATTTTTACCCCACTTCCAATAACCTGGTGATAGGTATGGGGTCCTGTGTTACCTATAACTTCATTAATAAATACCATGAGTTTGTTGGAGGAGCCATTTCTCCCGGGCTGGAAATGCGGCTAAAGGCGTTGAATTATTATACAGCCAAGCTTCCCTTGGTAAAAGCTGACAGCAATGTGCCATTAATAGGCTACGACACAACCACTAATATTCTCACCGGAGTGGTGCTGGGATTGGCAAAGGAAATTGATGGGTTTATCGAAGCTTACAGACTGAAATTCAGGAACTTTAACGTCCTGTTAACCGGGGGCGATATAGTCTATTTGGCTTCACACCTTAAAAACAAGATATTTGCAGACCCTGATTTAATCTTTAAAGGTCTGTATGCAATTAGCGAAGTTAATAACCCCTAAGAGAATCAAGACGTTACACTGCTTTTACCTGACGATCCTGGTTTTTGTTTTAAGTGCTTTTGAGCCTGTTTTAGCCCAGGACAACTCTCCTTATTCCAGGTATGGCATAGGCGATCTGGTTCCATCCAGCAATGTTGCCAACCGGGCAATGGGTGGGATTTCTGCCGGATATACAGACTACCTGGGTATCAATTTTAATAACCCAGCCTCCTATTCCTCCTTTGAAGCCCGTAAAGAGGCCAAATCCAAAAAACTTACAGCCGGACGGGCGGTACTTGATATCGGGATAAATTTCGATAACCGCACATTGACAGATCCCGGCAACCCCGTAAAGTTTGTAGCCAACAATGCGCTTTTTTCTTATGTACAAGTAGGGATGCCAATAAAGAAAGATTGGGGTATTACTTTCGGTTTACGCCCTGTTTCCAGAATCAGTTACAATATCTTCAAAAGAGAAAGATTGATAGATCCGGTTACCTCACTACCCATAGACAGCTCCCTTACCCGTTTTCAGGGTGACGGTGGTTCATATATTGCCTCAATTGGAACTGGTTTTGCCCTTTTCAGCAAGCTGCATACCGACTCCAGCAAAGGTGGGATGATTGAAAAACTGAGTGTTGGTATAAATGCGGGGTATTATTTTGGTAAAAAAGATTACACCTCCCGCCGTACACTCATTAATGATACTGTAGAATACTACCAAGCTAATTATGAAACCAAAACTACTTATGGTAATTTGTTCTTTTCAGCAGGCCTTCAATATATGCTGCCGTTGAAAAAGAACGTATTGCTTACAATAGGTGCTTATGGTAACTGGGGCCAAAAACTAAATGCCAGTGAAGACATCATCCGGGAAACATTTGTCTTTGATGACAACTTGGGCAATGTGCGACTTGACAGTGTGGCAGACCTCAGGGATGTGAAGGGGAAAATTGAAATACCCGCCTCATATACCATTGGGTTTGTGTTACAGAAGTATGCGGTGATGAATAAGGAAGGCGGTTGGATGATCGGAGTTGATTTCAGCCAGCAAAACTGGAATAAATACCGCTATTATGGCAAAGTGGATTCTGTAAAAAATAAATGGGAATTGAGAGTTGGCGGCCAGTTCAGTCCGATACCTAAAAGAAATTATTTCAGCCGGGTGGCTTATCGCTTTGGATTTTTCACTGGCCCTGATTATATAAAATCAGGCCCCAAATTTTCACAATCGGGGGTTTCATTTGGCTTAGGATTACCTATGGCTATCAGCCGCCAGGCGCCCAATCAATCCACCTTTATCAATATGGCTTTTGAATATGGCAAAAGAGGAAATAATGATAATTTGCTGAAAGAAAACCTGTTTCGTTTCTCACTTGGTTTTTCACTCAGTGATATCTGGTTTATTAAACGCAAGTATGACTAGATCATTCTTCAATAATTATATTATCAACTCAGCAGCACTTCTTATAGGCTGCTGTTTTGTTTGTGGATGCGAAAACGATAAAGGCAAAATAAACGAGTGGACCAAGAAGGTGGTAATGAAAGAAGAGGCTACCAAGGTGGAAGGCTACCTGAGTCAGGATGGAAAGATGAGGGCCAGGCTAACCGCTCCACTGATGTACAGGGTGGCAGAAGATACCGTGTACACAGAGTTTCCTAAAACCCTTCATGTTGATTTTTTTGACAGCACTTTGAAAAAGGAAACCTGGTTGGACAGCCGTTATGGCAAATACTACGAGAATCTCAATAAAGTATATTTAAAAGACAGTGTGGTGGTGATCAATGTAAAAGGAGATACCCTGAAATGCCAGGATCTCTGGTGGGACCAAAACACCAAGCTCTTTTATACTGATAATTATGCTGAATACAGAACCCTTGATAAAAAAATATATCCCGGTAAAGGTCTTGAAGCCACTCAGGATTTCAACCGTGTTACTTTTAAAGAAGTAACCGGCTTGCTAAAAGTAAAAGAAGGCGGATTTCCTCAATAAAGATGCGGGTTCAGATATTGGCTATTGCTTCTTTAATTAACTTCAAGCTTCGAATTTAATACTATGGAATACAGGTACATGGGTAATACCGGTTTACAACTGAGCGTATTATCCTTTGGAAGCTGGGTAAGTTTTCATAAACAAATAGATGACAGTGTAGCAGATGAGCTCATGGGTATTGCCTATGATAACGGGATCAACTTTTTTGATAATGCGGAAGTATATGCCTTGGGCGAAAGCGAAAAAATGATGGGACGTGTAATGAAAAAGAAAAACTGGGACCGAACTTCTTACACGATTTCATCCAAAGCTTTTTTTGGCTGGCGGGGAAAAGAGAACAAACCAAATCAAACCGGCTTAAGCCGTAAGCATATTACAGAAGCCTGCCACGAAGCATTGAACCGTTTACAAACGGATTATCTCGACCTGTTTTTTTGTCACCGGCCTGATAAAAACACTCCAATTGCCGAAACGGTGTGGACTATGCATAATCTTATTCAGCAGGGAAAGATATTATATTGGGGCACCAGCGAATGGAGCGGTGTGGAAATAATGGAAGCTCACCGGGTGGCAGCACAGCATGGATTAATTGCCCCTGCTATGGAACAACCACAGTATAATTTGCTGGAAAGGAATAAAATGGAGAATGAATTCCTGATGGTTTTTAAAACCGTGGGAATGGGTACTACCATCTGGAGTCCATTGGCATCTGGTTTATTAAGCGGAAAGTATAATGATGGCATCCCGGAAGGAAGCCGCTTTGGATTGACAGGTTTCGACTGGCTGAAAGACCGCTGGATGAAGGATGATCTCTTGAATAAAGTAAAAGGTTTAGCCACACTGGCAAAGGACCTCGGCCTGTCAATGGCAGAATTAAGTATTGCCTGGTGTATCAAAAACCCGAATGTGACGACTGCCATTCTTGGCGCTACCCGCAAGGAGCAGTTGCTGGAGAATTTAAAATCACTGGATGCGGTACCCAAACTGGATGCTGGTGTAATGCAAAAAATAGAAGATATTGTGGGAACAAAACCGGTATTGCCGGAGTATTAAAATTAACTGTTATGTCATTTGCCAACAAAACAATTCTCATTACCGGCGCCACCCGCGGTATCGGTAAAGCTATTGCCTTAAAGCTCGCTGCCGAAGGTGCTAATATCGTTATTGCTGCTAAAAGCGTGGAGGAGAATGCAAAACTTGGCGGGACTATTTTTACTGCTGCGGCTGAAATTGAAGCAGCTGGAGGCAAGGCACTCGCTGTACAGTGTGATATACGCTTTGAAGAACAAATTCGAAATGTGGTAGACAAGGCGGTGGAGAAATTTAATGGTATTGATATACTCATCAATAATGCATCCGCTATTTCATTAACCGGTACTGAACAAACAGAAGCCAAACGCTTTGACCTGATGCACAGTATCAATGTCAGGGGTACTTTTTTAGTAACAAAGGCCTGTATTCCTCATTTGAAAAAATCAACCAATCCGCATATTCTTACCCTATCTCCTCCCATCAATCTTGACCCAAAATGGTTTGAGAAACATGTGGCCTATACCCTTACCAAATACAGCATGAGTATGATGACAATCGGCTGGGCCAAAGAATTTGCCAAAGACCGGATAGCCGCCAACTCACTCTGGCCCAGAACCACTATTGATACAGCTGCCGTAAGAAATCTACTGGGTGGTACTATGCTGGCAAACATGAGCCGTACCGTGGATATACTGGCAGATGCAGCCTACTACATATTGCGGCAACCTTCAGGTGAGTGCACCGGCAATTTATTTGTAGATGAACAAGTATTGGCTAAAGAAGGTATTACTGACCTCTCTAAATACTCGGTTGTACCGGGGGCGCAATTATATAATGATTTATTTGTGTAAAAGCAGAACATCCCGCTGCCTGCGGGATGCTCCTTTATAGAGAGGGCCATCAACCATTATCATTTTCGGTTCCCAATCAAAATTGCTGCCATGGCAAGAGCCGTATCTTTTAATACACCAGAGGGGTTTTTAGTAAATGAATCCAAATGTATAGTAAGGGCAAAGATTATTAATACTGCCGCGAGCAGGTAGCAGGCCAGAGTACGCTGTATATCGCTTACAATGGCAAAAGCAGCTAATACAAACCCTGCTCCTGTCAGGTATATCCATATTTTACCCTCTCCTGGAAAATAATCGGGTACCATGCCACTCATTGCCGCAGCATTCTTAAAATGCAGGTAGCCGAAGTAGGCAATAATAACGGCGAAAATAAATTCGGCGACTTTGGAGGGGATAAAGGGTTTCATTGTTTAGGCTTTTGGTTACTGTAACCTACAACATTTTTTTATGATATCAGCGTTGTTCATAGATTCTGTTCATAACATGTGCAACCAAAAAAGCCATTTTGCTGAAACAAAATGGCTTATTCCTGCTAAATGATTAATTCTTATTCAGTTGGTTTGTCTGCGCCCTCCTGCCGATGTTCCGGCCTCATTTGTGGAAACAGCAGTACATCCTGTATAGAAGCATTATTGGTAAGAAGCATACAAAGACGGTCCACACCAAAACCAATACCCGAAGTGGGTGGCATGCCATATTCCAGGGCCCTTAAGAAATCGTAGTCTATGAACATGGCTTCATCATCACCCCGCTCAGACAGTTTTACCTGCTCTTCAAAACGCTCCCGCTGGTCGATAGGGTCATTCAACTCGCTGTAGGCATTGGCGATCTCTTTGCCATTGATCATCAGCTCAAATCGTTCCACCAACCCCTGTTTGTCACGGTGCTTTTTCGTCAGTGGGCTCATCTCCACCGGATAATCGATTATGAAAGTAGGCTGCACATAATTCTTCTCACATTTTTCACCAAAGATGGCATCTATCAGTTTGCCTTTGCCCATAGTGGCGTCAGCCGCAATATGTAATTGCTTGCACACAGAACGAAGTTGTTCTTCATTCATCCGGCTTACATCAACGCCGGTATGTTCCTGTATTGCATCAAAAATGCTGATGCGCTTAAAGGGTGCTTTGAAAGAAATTGTTTTATCACCAACAATCACTTCTGTGTTTCCGCAAACATCAATTGCTGCTTTTTCCAGCAATTGCTCCGTGGTTTCCATCATCCAGAAATAATCTTTATAGGCTGTATAAAATTCCAGGATAGTAAACTCAGGGTTATGTGTACGGTCCATGCCTTCATTGCGGAAGTTGCGGCTGAATTCATACACCCAGTCGAAACCGCCAACAATCAGGCGTTTTAAATATAATTCATTGGCAATACGCAGGTATAAAGGAATGTCCAGCGCATTATGATGAGTAATGAAAGGCCGGGCTGCCGCACCCCCGGGTATGCTTTGTAGAACAGGCGTATCTACCTCCAGTGCTCCGTGATTGTTCAGAAACTCACGGATGGAATTGATCAGCTTTGTTCTTTTAATAAATGTTTCTTTTACTGCCGGGTTAATAATGAGATCGGCATAGCGCTGGCGGTATTTGAACTCAGGATCGGTTACCGCATCAAAGGTTTGCCCTTCAGCTTCTTTAACAATTGGCAAAGGACGGAGAGATTTACTTAACAAGGTCAGCTCTATTACATGAACAGAAGTTTCACCTGTTTTGGTAGTAAACACATGCCCACGAACGCCGATAATATCGCCAATATCCAATAATTTTTTCCAAACAATATCATACAGCGATTTGTCTTCGCCGGGGCAGATATCATCTCTTTTAAGGTAGAGCTGTATGCGGCCATGAGCATCCTGTATCACTGCAAAATTTGCTTTACCCATATCCCGAACACTCATGATACGGCCGGCGATACAGACGTCCTGAAACTGGTCTTTAGTTTCTTCGCTATAATTTTCTTTAATCGACACAGAGTTGCTGTTCACCGGGTATAGCGGGGCAGGATATGGCTCGATGCCCATAATGATCAGTTCGGCCAGTTTTTCCCGGCGCAGTTGTTCCTGTTCAGACAAATGAATAGTACTCATTTAATTAGTATGATAATTGAAAAAACACCCGGTGTTTTTGTATTTATTGACAAAATCAAAGCCGGGTTGCAAATGTACTGGATAACAGGCAAGGGCACAAAGACAAAAGCCCCCGCAAGCGGAGGCTTTTGTCTATTTCGTTAATGGAATTATTTATTGTTGAACAGGTAGCCGATCCTGAAACCGAAACAGCCATTCTTGATATCATCACCAGATTCGTTAGCGGCTATATTCCGGAGACCAAAAGTATAGTTGAGGGCAAAATAATACCCTTTGCGGGTACGGAATCCACCAAGCATATTGAACCCGTAATCAAGACCTTTTAAATCATCAAGTTTGTCTTTTCCAAACTTGATCTTAGTTTCAGACCTTGAAAACTCAGGATCGGGGTCTAAGTTGGCAGCCGTAGCGTTAGAGGTCTTTGTTACCCTGTAAGAAGGAAGATCCAAACCTACAGACGGGCCAAGACCTACAAAGAATGTGGTTTTCCCTTTAGAATTATATAAGAAGTTCAGGTGAACATCCGCATAACGGAGGGCCAGCCAGCTTTTATCATCACCTGTTTCTGCAAGTGTTCTTCCTTTTTGTGTGTAATGAACACCGGGCTGAAAGCTGAAACGGCTTTTGCCGATTGGTGCATCTACGATCAATCCTGCCGTAATACCTGTTTTACTGTCATCTTTCAGGGTTTTGTCATTCACTGTTCCGTACATATTGGCAGTTGTAATACCGGCAGTAATTCCAACTCTTGTTTTTTGAGAAAAACCAGAAGCCTGCAGGAAGAATACGGCTACAGCCAGTAAGAACAATATTTTTTTCATATCAGTAGTTTTTGGTTACCTACTCGTTTCGCTTTTCGGTGTGGGCGCCGTACTCTTTTAGTCGAAGGGATTTTCCGGATTTCTCCCTTTAATATATAGCCTTAATAATAAATTGCTGGGCAACTTACTTAAATGGTTCAACTTTTCAAAATAAGGCCTTTTTTTCGACCGGGGCAAAGGTACTGGTTCAGGGGCAGAGGTGCAAACAAAAAACCATCACTTTTAGCCCAAAAAAAGCAGGGCTGGAGGATGGCCACAAGACCCGGATTTAATATAGGACGAGGTAAACCCCCAGCCTCCTTTATTCGTCTGAAAATCTGAAATAATTACTTTTTATACATAGTTTTAAAACAAAATACCCACATGAGAAAATTACTTTCCATTATTATTCTGTCATTTATGCTTAGCGGCTGCGATGTATTATCCAAGCTCCCCACAGGTACCAGTGGCGGAATTACGGAATTGGAAGCCGGAGAGGGCATAAAAGAAGCATTAAGCCAGGGACTGGTAAAGGCAGTATTGAAATTGAATAAAGAAGACGGTTTTTTTAAAGACGCCCTGTACAAAGTATTACTTCCACCCGATGCCCGGAAGATTGAAAATACCCTGCGGGATCTGGGAATGAATAAAATGGTGGACAAAGCCATCCTGGCTATCAATAGAGCCGCAGAAGATGCGTCTGGATATGCCAAACCAATATTTGTAGATGCTATTAAAAGTATGACCCTCAACGATGCGATAGGCCTGGTACGGAATGGGGACACCAGCGCCACTCATTTCTTCCGGGTAAAAACCACTGATAGGCTGATAGAAGCCTTTTTACCTGTCATTAAATCATCTCTGGACAAAGTGGATGCGACAAAATACTATAGCGATATAGTAAATACCTACAATAATTTCCCCACCACCATCAAAAAGATCAATCCTGACCTCCCTTCCTTTGTAACCACTAAGGCTACAGATGCCTTATTTGATCTTGTGGCGAAAGAAGAGATGAATATCCGGCAGAACATTGCAGCAAGAACTACTGACCTGCTGCGCAAAGTGTTTGGCGGCGGTATAAAATGACAATTGCCAGCGCAACGAATTGTATAAAATAACGTCAAAAACAAGTGGCAGCCTTTTTGCACTGGCAGAAAGGCTGTTATTTTACCAGTAGTTTGATAAACTTATTACATGAAAAAAAGTATCCTCGCCCTGGCCGCTTGTTTTAGCCTGATGGTCAGTTCTTCCGTAGCCCAGATCAAATTGCCGAATATTCTTACCCAGAAGTCTTCTTCCGGTACGGGAATTACCGAAAATGAAGCTGGCCAGGGTATAAAAGAAGCCTTGCTGCAGGGGGTGGGCAATGCTGTGCTGAACCTGAATAAGACAGATGGTTTTTTTGGCAGTGATATCTATAAGATGCTGCTGCCGCCGGATGCAGTGAAGGCAGAAAAAACCTTACGTAATCTTGGTATGGGCGCACAGGTGGATAAGGCTATCCTGTCCATCAACCGCGGGGCCGAAGAGGCGGTAGCTTTTGCCAAACCAATCTTTATTGATGCGATCAAAGAAATGACTTTGAAAGATGCACTGGGAATCATCAAGGGACCAAAAGATGGCGCTACAAATTATTTTAAAGAGAAAACTAAACAAAAACTGGTACTGGCTTTTACTCCTTCAGTAAAATCATCGCTTGAAAAAGTGAACGCCACCAAATACTACGGAGATATAGTTACTACATACAACAAACTACCCACCACTTTTAAAAAAATAGATCCGGATCTTACCTCATATGTAGTTGGCAAAGCAGTAGATGCCTTGTTTGACCAGGTGGCGAAAGAAGAAGCAAATATCAGGTCCAATCCACTGGCAAGGACATCTGACATTCTGAAGAAAGTGTTTGGAGGCAAGTGATTTTATTCTGGAAAAACACTCCAGAAAAGTAATACGATCCTCCGACGGGGATCATTTAGCACATAATCAATAATGTTAACATTGGGCAGGGCATCACCTTTGCCTTCGGTAACGAACATGATATTTCTTACGCTGCCGCCCATAGTAGAACGGTCTTTAGTATATTTTTTAAAAAGCTCGATAACCGCTTCTGCCCTTTTCCTGGACAATTCTTTGTTTAATTCTTTGCTATCCGGGGGTGCGCCGCTCAGCTTTACTCCCTCGGCCAGCGCTTTGTACAAAGGTGTGCCCTCCAGAATAGCCGTACCGTCGGCATAACCCTTGGCCGTGATGACCAGTGATAACGGGAAGTCTGGATATTTCTGGGTAAAAAGGTCGATCTCTCTGGCAGCTGGTTCAAAGAACTTGCCGATCGCATCGCTTACAGTTGGTGTAACAGTGTATTTGCCTGGCTCAAATAAAACATCCTGATCCAGTTTTACCACCATATTTCGGTTGATAAGATCGTTGATAAAATTCACCTTATCATTGATCAGCCTTGATGTTTTTTGTGAAAGTGTTAGTGCCTTCTTCAATTTATTCCAATCGTCTTTCTCCACCACTGTAGTACCAATAAGAATAGAATTTTGGGCAACCAATTTATCTATTTCAGTCGTTGTAACACCAATATACTTTTTAATCCGGTTGCTGGCTGTATCATCAATCTCATTTTGATCTTGTTTGATCTGGCGCTTTGCTTCCAGCTCTTTTAATTTACGGCTATGCTGTTCCAACTGGCTATCAAGCACAGCCAGTTGCTGCTGGTGAGAAGTGGCTTTTTGTTGTGGTACACAGGAAAAGAATGAAACGGAAAAAATCGTTGCCAGAAGAAAATAAGAAGTGCAGATGGTTCGCATAGAAAAGGTGTTTACAGCCCTTACTAAAGATAAAAAACAATCCGGGTTTCTTCAAGTTTAATGTCTGGAAGGATGTGGACGATCAAATCAACAGGAAAGATCGGTATCTCACCACTTAACCTGATGATTTGTAAGGGCTTGGTTTTTTTCTGACTGCAAGGGATCATTTTTCCCAGGTAAAATCAGGCGGTGGCTAAAAGTATTTGCCAGGCTTGTTTTACATGGCCTTCATCCAGCAGTTTTTTGGCGTATCGGTGCAGTTCCAGTTCCATTTCTTCCGGGTTGATACTATAATATTGAATGATTTGCTTCAGGTGATTATCCTCAAAAGAAGGGTCAATAACAGGCAGGTCATGCACATTGGCCAATTGCCCAAGATTGTTACCAGATAGTATCGTACTATACCGGATGGCCGTGGGCAATGCATCAATACCGATACCCAGTTGGGTATTGGGCTTTTCCACCTGGAAAAGATTGGTTTCGTTCACCACGCAGTACCAGTCTCCTCCGAGTCTTGCCACATGGTTTATTTTTCGTTGGTCAAGTTTGTTATTGGCATCTACTAATGAGTCATCAATATGCATCCTCAGCACTTCGCAAATGACGAGGTTCCCAGCACCACCTTCTGTACCCAACGGTTTCACTTCTAGCACCCTGCATTCCATCTTTACTTTACTCTCTTTCACCATGGGTGGTTTTACCAGTGTTGCAGATTCAGAAGTAAAACCAGCTTTTATGAATTCATTTACTTCTTTGGGGAATTCACAACTTGCCAACGATGTTTGCTGTACCATATCGTAGGTCACAATATTGATAACAACTTCAGGCACTTCCAGTACATTCTGCAGCGTGTGTTTCGTAGTGTTGTCTCTTACTCTGCGGGCTGGAGAAAAAACAACAATAGGCGGGTTGGAAGAAAATAAATTGAAAAAGCTGAAAGGGCTGAGGTTTACCCTACCCTCTTTATCAATTGTAGAGGCAAAACAAATGGGCCTAGGAGCCACTACATGCTGCAGGTAGTATTGCTTTTCGGCGGGAGATAAAGTGGTTAAATCTAGTACCATATTAGTGTTAAAGTTTGTAAGATATAGGCATAGATTCCTTTTGACCTCTAATTCAAAGTTGTTTATTCTAAATAGCTAATAGGCATGTTTAAAATAAAGGGACCCTATAGCTCATAACTTTTTCAGAGATAGTATAGAATAATCAGTTTCTTCAGCTATAATAGTGTTGCTCAGGATCCCCAGCCCATCGATCTCCATCTCCACCACATCATTTGGCTGCAGCCATTGCTCAGTAAAATTGGGATCATTCAGTTTGCCGGTTCCATTCAGCTCTAAAAAGCAGCCGGTACCTACTGTACCACTGCCGATCACATCACCAGGATAAAGATTAACGCCATACGATGCCCGTTCTATTATTTCTGCAAAGGTCCAGTCCATATCCCCAAGGTTGCCATCGCTTACCTGTGTGCCATTTACCCGGCATTGCATACGAAGGTTCCAGCTTTTGCCAGTATGATTTTCTTTGGCAGGTATTTCAAAAGGCTGCAATTCATCCAGCGTAACAAGCCAGGGTCCGATAACGGTAGAAAAATCTTTTCCTTTTGCAGGCCCAAGGTTCAGCAGCATTTCTTCCATCTGCAATCTTCTGGCACTTATATCATTCATGATCATGAGGCCACCGATATGCGCATCTGCGTCTGCCGCTTTAATATTTCTGCCATGTTTGCAAATAACAACAGCTGCTTCCAATTCGAAATCCAGCTTTTCAAAATGGTCAGGCATACATTGAACTTCACCAGGCCCCTGAATGCTATGATGATTGGTGAAATAAAAGATTGGGTATTGATCAAATTCTGTGATCATATCCACCTTTCTGTTTCTGCGGGCGGCCGCCACATGCTGCCGAAAGGCATATCCATCCCGGCAACTTGTAGGAAATGGAACAGGCGCCAGCAACTGTAACTCTTTTATCGGAATTCCCTTATTGCTCGTCCGGGTCCCCTCTTTAAGCAACAATTCACCGGCCTGTGCTATAGGAAAACTATCTTCCCAATAATTCAAAAACATACTCATAGTACCGGGCAGCTCCGGGTGGAGTACTTCCATATCATAAATAAAATCATTGATCAAAATACCAAGTTGTTCATGCTCATCTTTCAGGTAGGTAACTAATTTCATTTCAATATAATTATGAGCCACTAAGGTAGTTATTTTGGCTTCATCCGCTTTTAGAGAAACTTGTCATTTTCAGCAGATTGGCTGGCTTCAGGGGCTTGATCAAAATCAGTATTAAGCTATACCCCTCCGGTGCTTTCGCCAGCCCGGTTTTCTATATCTTTGCCCCATGCAATTCGAAAAAATTCATAATAAAGGGCAGGTTCGCTTATTTAAAAGCGACTTCCTGGAAGCATTGACCAAAGCCCATCCCCTGGTTATCTGGGGTATGTACATTCCTATACTGTCATATATCATTTACCTGGCAGCCACTAAGTACGATTACAGTACCAAGACCATCCTGCTTGTCTTTTTTGGAGGTATGCTCTTCTGGACCTTTTTCGAGTACATTGCACATCGTTTTATTTTTCATTGGGTTCCCAAAACACCAAAAGCTACCAAGTTTGTATACACTCTGCATGGCAACCACCATCATTACCCACGGGATAAGCAACGCTTATTTATGCCTCCGGTGCCAAGCTTAATTATCTCCACCACTCTTTTTAGTCTCATGTACCTTATTATGGGTACCTATGTATTTATGTTCTTTCCCGGCTTTTTGCTTGGATACCTTATGTATGGCACCATGCATTATGCTATCCATGCCTGGAACCCGCCTTTCAAATGGATGAAAGGCCTGTGGAGAAACCATCACCTGCATCATTATAAAAACGAACATAATGGATATGGTGTAAGCTCTACCATCTGGGACCATGTATTCGGTACTATGTTCGACCTGAAGAAAGAAAAAGAAGATAAAGAGAAAGTGAAGGAGTTGATGTTTGAAAAGAAAGAGAAATAACCTCTGTCTCTTAACATATCATTTATCCTATTGCTCTTTTTGTCATCTTGAATGTAGTTATTTTCTTCTATTGAGTTTCTTATGAGGCTACATAGAGTCCTTTTGTACATCAGGAAACTTATTACAATAATATGAGAATAGCCCAATTTCATCTGCTTCTGGTTTTCATTGTTGTGCTTGCCGCTTGCAACTACAACAAGAAAGAAGAAACTGCCCCGCCTTACCTCTCTGCCAAAGAAGCGGTACAACTGAATCAACTGGTGTATAAGGGGGATAGCAAAGCGGCATTTGCAAAATATGCACCGGATTACGAAGTTGTTTTTCTGCCAGAGGCCCTTGGCGGTAATTATGCTATCATTGCCAAAAGAAAAAAAACTGAGCAATATGCCTTGGTGATCCGTGGATCTGTAATGAAATTCAGCAATGAAGGGTTTCAGAATTTTATCCTGCAGGACTTCAACATATTTAAGATAAAAGCCTGGCCTTATGCAGATTCTGTAAAAGAGGCACATATCAGCCAAGGGGCTTATATCGGCTTTCAGAATCTATTACAATTGCGGGATACAGCTACAGGATTAACTATCAAAGAATTCATAGAGCAAAAGATTCCCGGTAATGCAAGCCTTGTTATTACCGGGCATAGCTTAGGAGGAAATCTTGCCTATCCCTTTGCCGGATACCTGAAAAAGGAATTAGCAACCGGAAAGAATAAATACCTGCAGCTCATCACTTTTGGAGCGCCTGCTGCTGGTAATGCTGCTTTTGTAAAAGACATGGAAGGAAAATTTCCTGATGCAGAACGCTATGCCGCCAGCATGGATATTGCAGTTGTATTTCCTGATGTAAAGAAAATTGGCGACCTGGCGAAAATAACGGGACTTGACAGTGTACTGCAATTAGGCAGCCTGAATATCAACGGAATCGATACAGAGTTGAATGCCAAAAATCTGCTAAATATTGGTGGAGAGATACTGAAAAGAACAGGGGTGATCAACGAAACAAATGAATATGTACAGAGTAACAAGCACCTGCGGCTGCTGACAAATAAAAACGACTCAATTATTAAAAACACACTATCTGCTGACGCCCTTTTTGACAGGGCTTATTTCTTTCATAGAATAGATGCCTACGCTGAGTTGCTGGGTGGGAAAGCATTGGAGGATTAAAATATCACCATTTTTCTTCATCAGGAATATTATCATCAGCCGGAAATTGATTTCGGCTGCGAATTTTCTGCTCTTGTCTTTCTATGATCAGTTCGGCGATAAGTCCGGCAGCATCTTCTCCTTCTTTTCGTTCCAGCAGACCCCTCATCTTTTTCTCATCCACATCAATTCGGTAGAGATAGTACACCAGTTTTTCAAAATTATGATTGATAAGATGATTGATGTAGGCTGTGAGTTGCTCTTTTAATTCTGTCATGGAAATCGAAGCAGGCAGGCATATTTCGAGCGACTGGTTAATATCAGGGATCAGGTCAGTATGCATCAGAAGCTAAAATTTTTCCATTACCCCAAGACCAAATAAAGCAAAGTCATATTTCACCGGATCTTGAGGATCTAAAGTTCGCAGATAATTGGTTAGTTCCAATGCAGCTTCCCAGTCGGTTTGTTTACGTTGCAGAATGTTCAACCGTTTCGCCACCCGGGCTACATGAAGATCTATTGGGCATATGAGTATTGCAGGGGATATCTTTTGCCATATACCAAAGTCAACTCCTTTATCGTCCTGTCGCACCATCCAGCGCAGAAACATATTCAAGCGTTTACAACTTGATCTTCTTTCCGGCGTGGCAATATGCTTTTTTGTTCTGCCCGGAATATGCTCTAAGGAGAAAAAGTATTGATGAAAACCAGTAAGCATTTCCTCCACTGTTCGCCCATGTTGGACAAAAGCAGTTTCCAGGCTTCTATGTTTTGAATAATGCTGACGAAAAAACTCAATGAAATACAAAAGATCAGTGGTGTTAAAAGTGCGATGCTTGAATGAGGTAAGCCGCTTCAGATCGGTCGGCTGGTGCTGTGTACAAAAATCATACGGTGCATTGTCCAGCAATTGCATCAGTTCTTTTGCCTTATTAATGATTGTGGTTCGGTTGCCCCAGGCAAAAACAGCAGCAAAGAGACCTGCAATTTCAATATCCTGCTTTTTAGAATATAAATGTGGAATGGAAACAGGATCGTCCTTAATAAAGGAAGGTTGATTATATAAATCAACCTTCGTATCTAAAAAATCTTTTAACCGGCTTCCTTTCATCAACCAATAGCTTTTTGCAGGTCTTCCACTAAGTCTCCGGCATCCTCAATGCCAACACTCAGCCTGATCAATGAATCGCTCAACCCATTTTTAATACGCTCTTCCCTTGGAATCGAGGCATGCGTCATACTGGCTGGATGATTAATCAAAGATTCTACGCCACCGAGACTTTCTGCCAGCGAAAATAAATGTGTAGATGACAAGACCCGTTTAGCCTCGTCCACACTATCATTCTTTAATTCGAAAGAGATCATACCGCCAAAGTCCTTCATTTGTGCTTTTGCCACAGCATAACCAGGATGGTCTTCAAAACCCGGCCAGTACACTTTACTTACTTTAGGATGGTTTCGCAGCCAGGTAGCAATGGTCTTTCCATTTTCACAATGAGCTTTCATCCTGATACCCAATGTTTTTATACCTCTTAGTACCAGGAAGCAATCCATCGGTCCGGGAACAGCACCGCAGCTTTTTTGGATAAAATATAATTTTTCCTGCAGGTCCTTATCATTCATCATCAGGGCCCCTTGTATTACATCACTGTGCCCGCCAAGGTATTTAGTAGCAGAGTGCATCACAATATCAGCACCCAGGTCTAATGGATTTTGTAGTGCAGGTGAGGCAAAAGTATTATCCACAGCCAGCAGGATATTTTTGGGTTTCGCAATGGCTGCCACCGCTGCAATATCTGTAATGTTCATCAGCGGATTAGTAGGCGTTTCAATCCAGAAAAGCCTTGTTTTATCAGATACGGCATTGCTGATATTATTGACATTGGTTGTATCAACATAGATGAATTTAATACCAAATTTTTCAAACACTTTGGTAAACAAGCGGTAAGACCCTCCGTACATGTCATTGCCACAGATCACTTCATCGCCTGGCGATAGCAGTTTTATCACTGCATCTGTTGCGGCCACACCACTGCCGAAAGCCAAGGCATACTGCGCATTTTCAATCACCGCATATGCATCCTCCAATGCTTTTCGGGTAGGATTCTGGCTGCGGGCATACTCGTATCCCTTATTTACGGCTGGAGCTTCCTGCACATATGTACTGGTTTGATATATCGGGATCATAATAGCACCAGTGCTCGGATCAGGCGTCATGCCTGCATGTATGTATTTTGTAGCTGCTTTCATTTTTCTTGTATTATTAAGCTGAAAATGCAAAGATGGCGAAATAAGGTTACTTAAAAAGCATGGCAGCAGACAAATACCGCCAATCAAAATTATCAGCTTCGTGAGCCGGTAAAGGAGTGATGGATTTATGCAATACTTCCGGCTTGAGTACCTTTTCATCTACCAGTTTATTTTTAGCCCCCCGGATAGCTTCCTGTACTGGCACAGTTTGCATCCAGCTCTTTTGAGGGGGCTCAAAGCCTACCTTATCCCGGCGCCAGGTGATCACATCCGGCAGCTTGCTTTTCATGGTTTCCCGCAAAAGCCATTTGGTCCGGCCATTGCGGATCTTAAAATGAGATGGCAGGGAAAAAACAAACTCCACTAATTCATGCGAAAGAAAAGGCAGCCGAACTTCTCTGCCATGCGCCATTGAATTTCTGTCGGCATACCGTAGTAATTCTTCCAGGCCATATATGCGGGTATTAAAGTATAAGACTCCATTCAGGTCAAAATGCTCAGGCGGTGTATAATAGGCTTCTTTGCTTTGCAATCGTACAAAATCTTTGTTCAGGTCTTCCTGTCGGATGGCTTTTAACAAGTATTGTCTTTCCATTACTATGCTGGCAAACGAAGGAAAATAAGCAGCTATCTTATTTTTATAAGTGAACGATTCAGTAATACCGAGTTCATTTGCAGCAGAAAGTTCTTTACTTTTCCGGAGCTTCCTATTGCGGAACAACTCCTGCCAGTACCATTTGTAATACTTATGATAACCGGCCAGCGTTTCATCGGCACCTTGCCCGTCCAATAATACTTTGACATTTTTTTCTTTGGCTAAAGAAAAAACTTTGTACTGAGCAAAAATACTGGCAGAGCCAAATGGTTCTTCCTGGTGATAGCATAGTTTTTCCCAGTCGCTAATCAATTCTTCGGAGGTTATACTGGTAGTGAACTGCTGCAACTTGAATTGCTCAGCCACTTGCTTGGCAAAAACAGTTTCATCCTTTTCAAAACCCGGGAAGATTGCAGTGAAACATTTATGACTATCGTTGTCAGATTGCAATACATGGCTCAATGCTGCAATAGCAGAACTGTCAAGTCCTCCACTCAGAGAAGTGCCCAGGGGTACATCGCTCCTCGATCTTCTTTTTACAGCAGTGGTGAGCAGGTGCGAAAACTCTTCAATAGCGTTTTGGTCTGATATGTTATTATCCTGAATTGTCAGATCAATGTCCCAGTATTGCTGTATGGAAAATTGAAAATAGATGGAGGAGAATTTCAGGAACGATGCTGCAGGAAGCTTATAAATGTTTTCGTAAAAAGTTTCTTCTGGCCGGGAAGGGTTATTTGTATACCCGATCGTGATGAAATTGAACAGCATTTTTTGATTTGCTGTTTTCTCAACACCAGCTGCCCACAGGGCTTTCATTTCTGATGCAAATAGAAAATGTCGTCCATCGAAAAAATAAAAAAATGGTTTTTCCCCAAAGCGATCTCTTGCCACAAAAAGTTCCTTTTCTTTTTCATCCCAGATGGCAAAAGCAAACATGCCATCAAAATAGTTCACGCATTCGTATTTCCAATAATCATAAGCTGCTGCTATCACCTCAGTATCTGTTTCCGAATGGAAAGTATATCCCTTTTTACTAAGATATTCCTTAAGCTCAATGTAATTATAAATCTCTCCGTTGTGTACGATGGTATAACGGTCCCGGTAGCACATAGGCTGATTACCAGCGTCGCTGATGTCGATAACAGAAAGGCGACGATGACCAAGCAAAATATTTCCTGCTACATCTTGCCAGACTCCCTCTCCGTCCGGGCCCCGGTGAGCTAGCGCATCCGTCATTTTTTTCAGGTGCACTTTGCTATATTCGGATGGATTTGATTGTATAATGCCGGCAATACCACACATAGTATGTAAATATCACAATAATAAACTCCAAAAACCAAAAAAGGGAAGGAGTAGTATAAAATCAGAAGGAGATAGGTAATCGTACTTCCACATCATCCCAGGCCATTAACAGCTCTGCGCCAGCATCTTTTTTCAGGAATACCATAGTGAAAAACTCAAGTGTATTATTAGTTGTGGATACCGGCACAGTAAACCGGGCAATATCTTTGGAAAGGTCGGGTTCTAGCCCCCATGTATCAATACTTGAATTGATCGCTACTGTCCAGTTGTCTTTATGCGGTATGCAATATATACTGTAACGGCCTGCTTTTATTTTTTTGCCCTGTATTGTCGCATCACTGAACAGTTCAAGTTCTGTTGCTTCATTGGCGCCAAGTCTCCAGGGTTCTTCGTACTTAAGCACTTCATGAAAAATATGGCGGCCTTGTAAATGTGGGCGGCTGTATATAATCCTAGCTAAAGGTGCTGTGCTGATAGCTTTCGACATTTTTAATTTGGGGTAATCCGCAGGAAAGTAAGCCATATCCATCGGAGATATATCTACTCCAGCATAAGGATTTACTGTCGGCCTTTCAGGTTTTGAAGGGGTAACACTATCTGCAGTATTGTTCTTTGAAGCCGGAGCAGAATTGTTTTCCTTTTTATTGTTACAGGAAAGAAGACTACAGGCAATAAGCAGTGACAATAATAAAGATTTCATACTACGCTGTCATTAGAAGGTAATGGGTAATGAGGCTTTTATGGTTTCCCATCCTATTACAAGGTTAAAGCCTCCGGTTGATTTTTCAAAAGCCATTGACAAAGATTCGATCACCGTATCTGTTTTTTGTATGGATGCTGTAGCTCTCACCACATCTTTTTTGGCATCATACTTAAAAGACCCCCAGGTATCTGTGTCTTTATTCAGAATGATGGTCCACGACTTTTCAGTAACAATGGCATACAGGGTATAGCGGCCTTTGTTTATTTTTTTACCCGCAATACGTACGTTTTTAAAGAACTCTATTTCAGTAGCTTCATTGGCCCCAAGCCTCCATAACTCACCGTATTTTACCAAGCCGCCAAAAATTGGTCTGCCCGCCTTTTGCGGCCGGCTGTAAACCACCCTTGCAGCCAAAGGCTCCGTAATCTTATCCTGTATCTTTAATACTGGGTAATTGGCCGGGTAATAACTCATGTCCATTGGAGACTTATCTACCGGCGGCAGGGAAGTATTCTGTGCCAGCAAACAGATAAAGAATAATTGGAATACAGCCAGCAGGCCAATGATTTTTCGCATAAAAGGGAGTATTTACAAATGTAAAACGATTTGTTTGTTCGGGTGTTACCAATTATATCCTTGTTCTCTCATCATTTAGCAATTCGTTGAACTTTTCCAGGATGAAAGGTTTAATGTCTGCCCAAAAGTGATGATAACAGTCCTGCAATAGTTGGTAATGCTGTTCAAAAAGTTGAAAAGCAGGGCCGCTATCCGATAAATAAGCAGCCCGCCGCACTACTCCGCCCAGGCTTTTTTCAATACCCCCCCGGGTACGGTAATTGTAAAGCCAGTTATGCTCCTTCATATAGGGAAACATCAGGGCAAAAGGGTCGGGTATCCATTCTGCTTTTTCATCCATTTCTTTATACACCTGCAGGGAAAACTGTAGTAAAGAACTTTCAGTAAACTCCGCCTGGTCGATGGCCAGGAAATGATCATAGACCACATCTATAAAAGCGCCGCTGTATAGCCGGTAAACAGGACGAAATACTTCCTTTGCTTCCCTGGTAGCAAGGTGACTGTCCGTAAAAGTATCAATAGCCCGGTGCAACTCAATACCTTTTTGAATTGCACTGGGATAGTCAAATTTCTTTTTCCCCTTTACAAAATCACTGATCATATTGCCCACCAGGATATCGGGGTGGTTAAAAGAGAGATATGCGTGGGCCAGATAGTTGATAGACGAATTGATTTACGTAGCTGTAAATTACTTTATATTTTTATTCAACCAATCGCTAATGATCTGCAGCGCAACCGGCGAGAAAGTTTCTGTAAGTTGGCCGTATTCTTCTATTGTGCATTTTTCACAGGTTTGAAATAAATGATTCAGATTGGGTAGTTCCTTTATTTCAAACTGTTTCGAAGAACTGTTTTTTAAAGCCCTCTTAATCCCAGCCAGGTTTTGACTGGAAATGACCTGTATATCCTTTTCGCCATTTAATGCCAGTACTTTACACTTTAACTGCTCAAGGTAAGGACCGGGATCAAATTTTAGAAAATACCTGAACCAGGGAGACCTGAATTCTTTCACCATTTCGGTAATATAAGCCTCTCTCTTAGCGACAGTTTCAAACTCCAGTTCTTTTAGTACATCAATACTTTTTGTACGGACCCAGTTTTCAGTTATCATGGCTGCATTCGCAAAGGCTTGTGCACTATCAGGAGCATCGTATATGGCATTGGCAACACGTATGAATAAGGGCTTGATAGACTCTGTGGTTTCTTTACTTGCGCCGTTTGCTTTTGCAATAGCAGCATTTTGTTCTGCCATGAGCTCAACAATGCGGACACCGGGTGCAGCCAACAGAATAACGAAATGGATATCATTTCTTTTCGCGGCTACCATTGGGGCAATCATACCACCTTCACTATGGCCAATAAGGCCTATTTTATTTTTATCTGCTTCCGGTCTTGTAAGTAAATAATCCACGCTGTTACTCACATCAATTGCAAAGTCCTCGCTTGTTGCTTCGTTAAAAATACCTGTGCTTTTCCCCATTCCTCTGTCATCCGCTCTCAATACAATATATCCGGCTTTTGTGAGATGGTCCGCAATGACAGCAAATATTTTATGGCCCAAAATGTTTTCATCACGATCTTGCTGCCCGGATCCTGTAATAAGTACTATAGAAGGGAATGGGCCGTTTCCCTTCGGAATTGTAATAGTAGCCCCATAAGTAAGAGACTTGTCTCTGCTATAATACAATACATCTTCGCTTTGATATGAAAATGGAGGTTTGGGAGTTTGCGGCCTTTTATTCTCTTTATTCTCCGCTGTTGTAGTTACTTTCCTTAGTGTCAATGGCAACTCGGCTCCTTGTTTAAACATGCCCTCAATAGTGCTGTCGTTCAGCAGTTTGCCGGTAAAGGAAGCATTCATCGTATTCATTTCAATGATGACTTCATTTTCCTTAATCGTAGTATTATCGCATTTTAAACCATATGCAGACTGATCGGGACTGTCTGCAGTAGTGATAAATCCGCTTTTTGCATCTTCTTTTATGTGAAACACAACCCGCAGCTCAATCCCCACATTTAGTTTTCCTTCCCAGCTGCCAACAAGCTTATTTACTTCTTGTGCAGGTAAAACGTAGGAAAAGAGCAACAATAGTAGCGTAAAAGAAATTTTTAGTGGAGCCATATATAAAAGATTGAACTTAAAATTATGAACTTTTCGATCTATTCTCAGGATAACCGGCTTTTAAAAGTGTTCAGCGGTTCACTTTATCTCACTTTTGTTAACAGCAATTAACACTCCCTTCCACTAATCACAAATGACTTGCGGGAGGCTGTAACCTAATCTACTTTTGTGCCGTCACACAGTTCAAATAAAATAAGTAAACCTGGACCTAAAAAAATCGATTATGAAAAAGATGATTTTAACGCTGGCAATCGCTGTCTGCACTTTAAGTTTAAGTGCTTTTGCCGGGGAAGTAAGAAATGTTTCAGAAAAAGTATTGAAAGCTTTTAACACTGAATTTAATACAGCAAAAGAAGTAGAATGGACCGTTGGCAGTGATTACTATATGGCTTCATTCCGGTACAATGATAATTATGTGTATGCATATTACAGCGAAGAAGGTGAGTTGCTCGGTCTCAGCCGGAATATTAGTCCTGCAGACCTGCCACTGAACCTGCAAACCAGTCTGAAAAAAGATTTTACCTCTTATTGGGTGAGCGATCTGCTCGAAGTAGCAAAAAGTGAGAGTACCAGCTACTATATCACTCTGGAGAATGCAGATACAAAAATTGTATTGAAAGCATCAGGTGGTAATGGATGGAGCCAATACAAAAAAGTAAAAAAATCATAACACAGAGAAGCATACATAGAGTTTCGTTGTGAAAGAAAGTTTTGGTGTGTGGTAAAACAAGCCCCGTTCTTCATCCTGAAGACGGGGTTTTGTCTTTTTCGATTTACGTTAATCATTGTTGCCAGCAGTTAATGTTCTTAACAATCGTTACCTCAAATCACAATTCGCTTGACTTCACTTTTCTCCCATTGTATTTTTGTTTAGTAAATCAATAATCATTAATTATTAAACCTTAAGCCATGAAAAAAGTATTATTATCAGCCTCCTTATTGCTGATCATTGCAGTGACCACTGCTTTTGCAAAAAATGATCCAGGTATCACCGAAGAACTCAAAGCGTCATTTGAAAAAGAATTTGCGGGTGCCGAATCCGTCAGGTGGTTAGAATCAGGCGATTATTACCGGGCCAATTTTGTTTACCAGGGATGTGTCACAGAAGCCTACTATAATAAAGAAGGTGAACTAGAAGGAAGTGTACGGTCCCTCTTCTTTAATCAATTACCTATCTCAGTAATGACTTCTGTGAATAAACGGTTTGCCAGTGCTGATGTATTAGATGTGTATGAGATAAACAATGCGAATGGAACCCGGTACAGGCTTACACTGACGTCACAGAAAAAGAAATACAGGGTGCTGTTGGATGCATCTGGTAATATTCTTGAAAAGGAAAGAATCAAAAGCTGAATAAGCGGATACTGATAGAAAGTCCTGTTTAAAAAAGCAGGATTTTTTATTTGGTCAATACTGTAATTTTGCGGCACTATTTGCAGAACTTATTCTTCTGGAAATAGCACCGCATGGTCTCGTCTTATTGCGATCTGAAGGCGGTCTTTTAAAAATACAGTTATGACAAAAGGACCCGTTTCACAATTCATTCAGCATCATTACCGTCATTTTAATGCAGCCGCACTGATGGATGCTGCTAAAGGTTATGAACAGCATTTATTGGAAGGAGGTAAAATGATGGTTACACTGGCCGGAGCCATGAGTACCGGAGAATTGGGTATTTCATTTGCCGAAATGATCCGGCAGGGAAAAGTGGATATTATTAGTTGTACCGGCGCCAACCTGGAAGAAGATGTAATGAACCTGGTGGCACATTCCAAGTACAAAAGAATTCCGAACTACCGTGACCTAACTCCACAGGATGAATGGGACCTGCTGGAAAATCATTACAACCGGGTTACAGATACCTGTATTCCCGAGGAGGAGGCCTTTCGCCGTTTGCAGAAGCACCTGGTAAAACAATGGAAGGAAGCGGAATCAAAAGGAGTACGTTATTTTCCACATGAGTTTTTATATAAAACTGTACTAAGCGGCGAATTGGAACAATATTATGAAATAGATCCAAAAGATAGCTGGATTGTAGCAGCAGCAGAAAAAAATATTCCCATAGTAGTGCCGGGTTGGGAAGACAGTACTACCGGAAATATATTTGCCAGTTATGTGGTTAAAGGAGAGCTGAAAGCCAGTACGGTAAAAAGCGGTATTGAATACATGGTGTGGTTAACGGAATGGTATCGCAATAATTCTGCTGGTAAAGGAGTCGGCTTCTTCCAGATCGGAGGAGGTATTGCAGGCGATTTCCCTATCTGCGTAGTGCCAATGATGTACCAGGACCTTGAATGGCATGATGTGCCATTCTGGAGTTATTTCTGTCAGATCAGCGATTCTACCACCTCTTATGGATCCTATTCCGGCGCTGTACCCAATGAAAAGATTACCTGGGGCAAGTTGGATATCAATACACCCAAGTTTATTGTGGAGAGTGACGCCACAATCGTAGCCCCGCTGATATTTGCATGGGTATTAGGATGGTAGAGATTATCAACGTATAATAGATAAATAAACCCCGCAATGCGGGGTTTATTTATCTATTTCTTTTAGTATCCTCCCATGCTTTAGCAGGCTTTATTGCCTGGGCCAGGTAAACAATAATTATTATTTTAACAAAGATCCCTTTGTATGCAGCCTCAAAACCATTGATAGCAATACCTGCGATCCAGTACAATATAAAGAGGACAAGACCAGTGATAATAGCAGAGTAAGGTTTGGTTTTAGTCCAAAAACCAAGCGCTATAAAAATCCCCACCTCAATTACTACAATACCAATCATAAGAGGAGTCCATTCAATTCCACTCATTGAAGCTGTAAGGATTTCGCCCAGCAAAAGCAACCCTGCTGTTACAAACAATGCCGTTCTGGCCTTTTTGATTCCTGTTTCATAGCCCTGAAGTTCCAGTTTTTTTACACCATCATAATACTCAGAAATAACATCTTCCTTTTTTTCCTCCTGATGTTGTGCAGATTGATTTTCAGACATTACTTTTTTTAGTAAGATAATATTTTTTTGGATTTAACCCGGAAATAAGAAAGCCCTGTCTGAAAAAACCATAGTGGGCTTTGATATATATTGAAAAAAGAGGATTAAAATCTTGTGTCTCTTCTATCTTCTAGGCAGTCTCTCATATCTTCTCTTCAGTCTTTTACATCTTCCCGCCGAATCCCTTCGATCTTCAAGACGGTCATAAATACCGTATCGCTGTGCATTAGTTGTATTAACAGAGGAAAATGCAAGGAATAAATCCCGGTAAGGAATATGAATTTGCCAGGTTTCATACTTTTTATTTTGGCTCTAAAATAAATACGAAAACGTAGGCAGTCATTAATGTGCGGGGTTTAATCAGATAAAAAAACGCTCCTCATGAAGCGGATCAATAGTTCTTATGTTAAGACCTACATGGTTTTCAATTCCTGTCTTATATGGTGTGCTTCCCGGGCATTTTGCAATCCTGCAAAAAGTAAATAGATAATGATCGCTTTGCCCAGCCAGCCTTTTAAGAGGAAACTAATGTCAAGCGCAACAGCTATATATATCCAGTATCCTATCATAATAAGGATCCCAAGCACTGTTGCAACAAGTGGTTCTTTGGTAGCAAGGAAACCCAGGCCAAGAAAAATGACGGGAAACAAA
>JAEUVL010001071.1 GCA_016786965.1 Chitinophagaceae bacterium | reverse complement strand
AGAAAGACTCAAAACGAAGATGACAGAGTTGGAGCAAAAGGCATTACGGGCACAAATGAACCCCCACTTCATTTTCAACTCACTCAACACGGTACAACATTTTATAATGAATAAGGATGTGGAAGGGGTAAATAAATACCTGGGTACGTTTGCACACCTGGTACGGCAAACCCTGAATAATTCCGGCCAGGAAGTGATTGCACTTTATGACGAGGTGAAATATCTTGAAACCTATCTTTCCCTGGAGAAGATGAAAAGTGATGATCGCTTCAGTTATGCTATTGAGGTGGGGGAAACCATAGACCAGTCGGCTACGTTTATTCCCGGCATGATCCTGCAGCCGTTTGTGGAAAACAGTATCCGGCATGGGGTGGCATACCGGCAAAACAATGACGGGCATATCAGGATAGTGATTAGTAAGAATGGAGCACTCAGCTGCTGTATTGAAGACAACGGAGTGGGGCGTAAAAAAGCTGGGGAACTGAAAACAGCCGGTGCCGGGTTCGAATCAAAGGGTATGGATATTACAATGAAGCGGATTGAAACCATCAATAAGATTTACGGGGCTGATATCAAAGTACAGGTAGAAGATATAGCGGGGCCCGCCGGTATTGTAGAAGGCACAAAGGTGGTGGTGGATTTTCCGGTGGATATGGAATAGGAAACCTGCCGCCAGTTATTGGTGTAAGTCGCCAGTTGTTAATTCTGGCTTTCCAGGTGCTTACAGGTGGCATAGTTTGGAGTAAATTATTTTTAACTCTAAACTTAAGCACTATGAGAAAGTTCATGTTTTTACTTTTCTTTTCACTGGGGGTAGCGCTTTTATCTGTCAATTCAGCCAGCGCACAGGTGGATAGCACCTGCCAGATATTTGGCAACGGAGGAAATGCGAATATTCCCAAAAATACCATCAAGCGGTTTTACACCAAGTATGTTCCTGGTGCGGTTTATAACTGGACCATTACGGGAGGTAATATTTCCATAAGCGGCCCTCGAAACCTCCACTATGTGGATATTTATGGTGTGGAATGCGGTCCTGCCCAGGTTTGTGTATCTTATAGCATTGATGGCCAGCCACCCTGCTGTCAGTGTATAAATGTTACCGTAACGGGATGTACACCGCCGCCACCTTCCTGTTGTATCCAGTATGTAAATGTAACTTACGATTACCTGGCACCCGGCGGACCAGTCCTCAAAATTAAATTTAAGGATTGTAACCCGGCGGGATCGGGTATTGTAACCACCAAACTGTTTATCAGCGGCGTACTGCATGAAACACAAGACTGGGGTTCGCCCATAAATCCCAATTCTACTTACAACCATAATATCCGTTACCCGAATTGCGAACAGATTTATTGTATTACGATATGCGGATACAATGCCAGCGGAACCTTGCTGTGCTGCACCAGTGTAAAAGGTGTGGGCATTACCTGTAGCGGCACTTACGACCCTGCTTACGGACAACCCATGGAATGGCCGGCCAGTTATTGCTCAGGCGGTGGTGGCGGTGGTTTGCCGATTGACAAAACGGCACCGGTTAAATCAAAATTGTCACTCACACCTAATCCTGCCACGAATACTGTAACTGTATCATTCCCTGAAAAAAACAATATCAACACCATACAGTTGGTGGACAGGAGCGGTAACCTGATCAGCACCTATAACGTAAAAGGCAAGAATGTTTTCACTATCCCGGTGATGAACCTGAAGACCGGCAATTACATCATCAAACCAGATAACCCGCTGGTTGAGTCAGCCATATTTATTAAGCAATAAGTATAGTCATTTTTAGCCAAAGGGATGTCAGCTATGCTGCATCCCTTTGCTTTATACTGGGGTCACCGGCTATTCCAAAAAATCACCTGCCGTCCACCTCATTTCTTTTATTTTTGCATCATGATGAGACATGGAATTAAGCTGGCTTTTTTTCTTACACTTTTTCATACTGCGCAAGGGCAGGAAAAATGGGACCTGGTACGATGTGTTGATCATGCTTTAAAGAATAATATCTCCGTGCGGCAGACAGATCTGCAATCCCGGTTTTCTGAGCTAATCTATCAGCAAAGCAAGGCATCACAATTGCCGACGCTAAATCTTAGCAGTAGTGCTGGCTATCGTCTTGGTCGCTCTGAAAACCCCACAACAGGCGTACTGGAGGATAACAATTTCTTTAATATGGGGATGCAATTGCAAACTGGCGTGACCATTTTCAATTGGTTTTCTATAAAGAATACTATCGAAGCAAACCGTCTTAGTTGGGAAGCCGATAAAGAGCAAACAAAGAAAATACAAAACGATATTGCCCTCAATGTAGCGGTGGCATATCTTCAGATTTTGTTAGCAAGGGAGCAGGTAAATTTGACAAAAGTCCAAATATCTGTTTCGCAGGCCCAACTGGAAAATACCCGAAAAAGAGTGGATGCAGGCGTATTGCCTGAGCTAAATGCCGCTGAACTGGAAGCGCAATTGGCAAGAGACAGTTCATCTTTCGTAACGGCGGAGGCCTCTGCTCAGCAATTTTTATTGCAAATGAAAGCACTGTTAAACTTAGATGCTGCTGCTCCTTTTGATGTATTAACGCCTCCTGTGGAGCGGATACCAATTATACCACTGGCAGAATTACAGCCTGAAACTGTTTATATTACTGCAATCAATACATTGCCGCAACAAAAAATTAATCAGCTTAGAATCCAATCTGCCCAGAAAACTGTCGCTGCTGCCAAAGGTAGCTTGTATCCTACGATATCTGCTTTTGGGGGATTAGCTACCAATGCAGTTTCGTTTAAAAAGGCGCTATATAACCAGGTATTTACGGGGTATACAGCATCTGGTGCAAGGGCAGATGCGGGGGGAGGCGTTTATTACCCCGTTCAAATTCCCCAGTTTGCAGTTGGTAGCGATGTGGTTGGCTA
The DNA here is from genome assembly GCA_016786965.1 of Chitinophagaceae bacterium. Classification (GTDB taxonomy): domain Bacteria; phylum Bacteroidota; class Bacteroidia; order Chitinophagales; family Chitinophagaceae; genus JJ008. Next base: position 298 of record JAEUVL010001071.1, on the reverse strand, counting down.
TTTTAAAACCGGTTCTTTTATAAACCAGTTTAATGCCAACTTCGGTCAGAATATCGGGATTGCTCTAAATGTTCCCATTTTTAATGGCCGATCTGCCCGCACAGCCTGGGACAGGTCGAAACTAACCGTACAGCAACTGGAGTTGCAAAAAGAAAGTGGCGATATGCAGCTCAAACAGGATATTTACAAGGCTTATAATGATGCAACCGCTGCCTTACAGAAATTCAATGCCGACCAAAAAAGTGTACAGACAGCTGAGAAAGCGTATGACTTTGCCAGTAAGCGATATGCATTGAAC
>JAEUVL010001033.1 GCA_016786965.1 Chitinophagaceae bacterium | reverse complement strand
TTTTCAAAAAGGACGAGCAAGAGAAAGGCGGGCATGGCGATGAGGAGTATCTTTCCGTAGGTTTCCATATAGAAGCGATGTGGTTACGAATTTACAGAAATAAACTAAACGGTTGAATGGGCTGAGTGGAGGCTTAGTGATCTCGAAAGGTTTGAGTTAGATTTGGGTTAGATTGGCTTATTTTACTCATCGATTATGAAGCACTTATTTAATTGTATTGATGCGCATACCTGTGGCAATCCCGTTCGCCTGGTTAAAGAGGGCGGGCCGGTGCTGGAAGGGCGTAACATGAGCGAGAAGCGGCAGCATTTTCTCCGCGAATATGACTGGATAAGAACGGGACTGATGTTTGAACCCCGCGGTCATGATATGATGAGCGGCAGCATTCTCTATCCGCCGCATGACCCGGCGAATGATGTGGCGGTACTATTCATTGAAACGAGCGGCTGTCTGCCGATGTGTGGTCACGGTACGATCGGCACTATTACGATCGCTATTGAGGAAGGATTGATACAACCTAACACACCGGGTATAGTGAGGATGGAGGCTCCTGCGGGACTGGTGAATATTGAATATGCGATGCACAATAATAAATGCACGAGTGTGAAATTGACAAATGTGGCTTCTTTTCTGCATTCGGCCGAACTGGTGGTGGATTGCCCGGAGCTGGGAGAGCTGGTGGTGGATGTATCTTATGGCGGTAATTTTTATGCTATTGTGGAGGTGCAGAAAAATTTTAAGGGGTTGGAGCATTATGCGGCTGATAAACTGATTGCCTGGGCGAGGGAGTTGCGGAAGAATATCAATGCCAGGTATACATTTATTCACCCGGAGGATGATACGATCAAAGGATGTTCGCATATACTGTGGACAGGCGCTGTGCTGGACAAATCATCTACTGCGAGGAATGCGGTGTTTTATGGTGATAAGGCGATTGACCGTTCTCCCTGCGGCACCGGTACTTCTGCCCGCATGGCGCAATGGTATGCTAAGGGTGCATTGAAGAAAGGAGATGCTTTTATACATGAGAGCATTATCGGCAGTAAATTTACCGGAAGGATAGAGGAGGAGTTTGTGCTGGCTGGTAAACCGGCTATCCGCCCTTCGGTGGAAGGCTGGGCTAAAGTGTATGGCTATAATACTATTTGGATCGATAAGGAGGATGATCCGTATGCGTACGGATTCCAGGTGATTTAAATTGACTACTATGAGGAAATTGTTTATTGTTATCGGGGTTTTATTTGCATTGGCAGGAGCGGCGCAGGACAGGGCGCTGCAATTGGACAGTTTATTTTCCCAACTGCATAAGGAGCAAAAATTTTATGGTAATGTACTCATTGCTGAAAAGGGTGCCGTGTTGTACCAGAAGAGTTTTGGCAAAGCGAATATTGCTACTGATGCTGACCTGACAGCGAATTCTGTTTTTGAACTGGCTTCTGTTTCAAAACAGTTTACGGCCATGGGCATCATGCTGCTGCGGAAGCAGGGCAAACTCAGCTATGAGGACAGCCTGCGGAAATTCATTCCTGAACTGCC
>JAEUVL010001031.1 GCA_016786965.1 Chitinophagaceae bacterium | reverse complement strand
GAGAGAATGACCGCGGATGCCACAAAAGGTGCCGCAGTTGGTACTATCAGGATTAAGCCCGGAAAAATCGAGGTTCATCCTGTCAATAAAATACTGTACATCATTATCCGTAATGATCCAGGGGTTCGGCAATACCACATGTACCACCACAGGTATGATCACCGGCCCCGTCAGCAGATTGTTTCTTTGGGTAAGCGGAGGCACACCGTCAGCAATGGCCTGCTGGTACTCCCGTGCCCGTTGGTCCATCAGCGAGCGGAAAGCAGGGTCAGTGAGATACCTTTTTTGAATAGCTTCATCCGTGGCGCAGCGACGCACGGCAGATCCATCGGCCGGTACTTTTTCCTGTGCAGCCACAGACCCGGCCATTAATAATACACCCAACAAAGCGGTCCTGAATAAAAGTTTCATATTGCGTTTATGGTTAGTATTCAAAAATAGATACCGTTTAAAGATAAATAAATATTCTATTGCCAGTACGCATTCAAAGCCGCTGGCGGCTTATTCCGGTTTAAGCCTGTCCCGCCTCCTAAACAAAAAAGCAAAGACCGGCAAAATGCCCATTTTCCGATTTCTATTTATATCAAACAGTGAATTTCTTTTACTCCCCATCAGCCCCCTAGTTCAGCATAGTTCCCTCCTCACCCACCACCCCACATTTATAAAGAATTACTTCCCTGTTTTCACAAACCATTATGGCAGTTTTAAAAGACATTTTTAGTTTTTATCAATTAGCCTTTATTCATTGGCACCCGCAGTGTCAATATTCGCAGGGTACTTTGGTATTTTAGCAGAATACTTTCGAGTTTTAGCAACTTTGTTTCGAGTTCTAACAACCTTGTTTTGACTTTTGACAATCTTGTTTTGTGTTTTAGCAATCTTGTTTCGAGTTTTGACAATCTTGTTTTGACTTTTAGCAACCTTGTTTTGACTTTTAGCAATCTTGTTTCGAGTTCTAACAATCTTGTTTTGTGTTTTAGCAACTTTGTTTTGTGTTCTAACAATCTTGTTTTGACTTTTGACAATCTTGTTTTGAGTTTTATCAATCTTGTTTCGAGTTCTAACAACTTTGTTTTGAATTTTGACAATCTTGTTTTGAGTTTTATCAATCTTATTAGCACTTTTAATACGTTCCTTATGTTATCCTACAACTTAGAACCCATTTTTAAAGCCCGCGGCATCGATAAGCCCTACACCTTTATGGTAAAAGCCGGCATTTCGCCCAGTTCCAGCCATGCTATCTTAAATAACAATACAAGAAGTTTCCGTTTAGATCATATCGAATTGCTTTGCAGGGTCCTCATCTGCGAACCTAACGACCTGCTGGTCTTCACTCCCGACCCAGACAAGCCCTTACCGCCCAATCACCCGTTAAATATCCTCAGGGAAACAGAACAACAAACTGCCTTCAAAGAAACCCTCTTCACCATTCCTTTTAAACAACTAAAAGAAATAACCAAACAGATTGGCAGTGGGTCCTAGTGCCAGCCCACCTCCTCCCTCCAACCCCTCACATCCGTGTGCTTGTATTTAAAACTGCGTAGCAGTCTGATCCGTGTGCCTGTATTTCAAAAAATCACATTTACACTGCGCAGCAGTATAATATATCCGTGTTCATCCGTCCAACCCGTCACATCCGTGTGCTTGCATTTAAACCTGCGAAGCAGTCTGATCCATGTGCCTGTATTTACAATAAGCCAAAGCAATTTTCAACTTCAATTATTACCTTCAACAAAATATTTCAGCCAATTAATACTAACAACCATGGCAAAGAAAAATAAACAGGAGTTAGCTTCCGAACAGCACAAAGAATTGCTCAGCACACTCAAAGCCCGCTTTGAAAAAAACATGAACCGGCACAAGGGTATAGAATGGGCAAAAGTGCAGGCAAAGCTCGAAGCCAGTACGGAAAAGCTCTGGTCACTCCATGAGATGGAAAGAACAGGCGGTGAGCCCGATGTAACAGGCCATGACAAAAAAACAGGAGAATATATTTTTTGCGATTGTGCCCCCGAAAGCCCGGCCGGCCGCAGAAGTATTTGTTACGATCATGAAGCGCTGGAAAAACGCAAAGAAAATAAGCCCGCAAACAGTGCCATGCAGATGGCCGCAGACATGGGCATCGAATTGTTGTCAGAAGAACAATACCGACAGCTCCAGGAATTGGGAAAGTTCGATACAAAAACATCAAGCTGGGTAAAAACACCGCCCGCTATCAGAAAACTCGGAGGGGCCCTTTTCTGCGACCGTCGCTATGATACGGTCTTTGTTTATCACAATGGGGCAGAATCTTACTACGCCGCCAGGGCTTTCCGTGCTTCGCTTCGTGTCTGATCGGGGCAGCTATTATTTTATCTTCTCCTTCGGCCGTTTTGCCTTCACTACCGGGGCATTATCCTTCCAGCGCCATAGATGCACACAGGCATACGTCCGGTAAGGGCTCCACTTTTTTGACAACCGCAGCATATCCGCCTTCAGTTGTTTTTTATCCCCGCTGTCAAGTTTGTATAACTCCACCATCGCATTTTGAATACCCAGGTCATCCACGGCAAACACATCTTCACGGCCCAGGGCAAACATCAGCAGCATCTCCACCGTCCACCTTCCCACCCCCTTTATCACCACCAGGTATTCAATCACTTCCTCGTTGCTCATCTTAGCCAGCTTCTTTGCATCCATGCCAAACTCTATTTCAAATTGCGCTACATTTTTCACATAGCTCACCTTCGCATTACTTAGTCCGATACCTCTTAGCGTTTCAGATGGAGTATCAAGTATCTGCTGCGGGGCCGGTTCCTTACCACCATACAAAGCAATGAACCTTTTGTAAATAACATCCGCCACTTTGGTGCTCAGTTGCTGGCTCATAATGGAGGCACAGAGATAAGTGCAGATATTCTTCCGCTTCTTTAATTGATGCGGCATACCGGCCTCTATCAGTTTCTTTAGTTTCCTGTCTTTAGAAAGATGGGGAATATAGTGCATGCAACTAAGGTAATCAGTATCGCCAAATACGCAGCGCCCACTGATCACTTTTTCCTTCAGGCCTCTGCCCACATTTTAAACTCAGCCACCCGTTCACGGCTTATCACCATGTCTTCTGTTTGGCCAGCTCCTTTCACCGCCAGTTTCAGGCGACTGTTAAAATAAGGCTTCACTTGCTGAATAGCCTCTATATGCACAATAAAGCGGCGGTTGAGCCGGAAATAATATTCCGGGTCCAGTTGTTCTTCCAGTTTTTCCATAGTATGCTCCACTACATAGCGGTTACCTTCCCTGTCCACCAGGTACACGATCTTATTATCCGCCTGGAAAAAAGCAATATTATCAGTATCAATAAAGAAAAGGCGCTGGCCCACTTTGCCCAAAAATCTTTTCTTATACCGGCTCTGCTGCCATGCAGGTAACAGCCGGTTAAGGTCAACCGCAGAAAAAGAGACCGATAATGATTTTAATTTGTTCATGGCACCCGCCAGCGACTCCAGCGATACCGGCTTTAATATATAATCAATACTGAAGATCTTAAAAGCATCCAGTGCATACTGGTCATAAGCGGTAGTAAAGATCACCGGCTTATTATAGGTTATCTGCTTAAAGATCTCAAAGCTGTGTCCGTCGGATAAATGTATGTCAAGCAGCAGCAGGTCAGGATGTGTATGCTGCTTCAGGTAAAGCACTGTTTCCTCAATGCTTTCCAGGCAGGCCACCACTTCCACTGCCGGATCATACTCCATCAGCAATGTTTTTAATCTTTCCGCTGCTGGTTTTTCATCTTCAATGATAATTACCCGCATAGCACATTAATTAAGGGTTAATAAAGGAAGGGTTACTTCAAAAACACCGTCAGTTTTTTTCACCACCACATTTCTCCCGCTGATCAGTTCATACCGCTTCATTATATTCTGCAGCCCGATACGGGTCGAAGGTTCTTCCACCGCCTGCCGGGGTTGCAGATTATTACTCACAATGAGTGTTTGGTTACCATTAGCATGTATATCAATATGGAGGGGCCGCTGGCTCGACACTATATTGTGCTTAATAGCATTTTCGATAAGCATTTGCAGGGAAGCCGGCACCACATGACAGTTTTTATAATGCTCCGGTATATTGATGCTTACCTGCAGGCTGTTTTCGAAGCGGGTGCGCAACAGAAAAATATAGGGTTGTATGAATTCAAGCTCCGAGCTAAGCGGCACCAGTTCTTTTTCCTGGTTATTCAAAATGTACCTGTACACCTTAGAGAACTCCTCGATAAAATGATTCGCTTCCGGGTTATTCTTTATCACCATGCCCGACAGCACATTCAGGTTATTAAACAAAAAATGCGGGTTTATCTGGCTTTTGATCAATTGCACCTGTGCCTGCTCACTGTTACGGCGCAGTTCCTCCGCTTCAGACCATTGGCGGCGGTACTCACGGAAGAAGAACAGGATCGCATTTACAAGGTGAAGGAACAGGTTGATAAGCGTAGCATAAATAATATTCAGCTTCAGGGGATTCCAGTTTTGCTCCCAGGTATATCCATAGATCAGGTTGCCCACCAGGTACACCATAACCACGGCCGCAGCCATCCCTATGAAATTACCTGCAATAAAAAAGAAGCCCAGGAATCTGAATTTATTCTTCTGCACCAGGAACTTTCGCTTCATGTACGGCTTTATCAGCCTGTTTCCTTCCCAGGTTAAAACAGTAACGCCCACCACCGTCAGCAAGGCATAATACCAGGTGATATTAATATCAAAGTAATAATAGACATTGCACAGGGCCGTATTCATAAAGGCATACAGCGCCAGCAATATCATAAACAAATACCTGTATCGATGATGAAACAACATGCTTTTGATTTAAAAAGTCAGCTCCGGCATTGCACCGGAACTGACCCAGTCCCGCATAGGAAATTCATTCATTTAGTTATGGTAACAATACCCTGTCGATCAGGTGTACAACACCATTTCTGCACACAATGTTCGTAGCAGTAATATTTGATTTGTTGCCGCCGTTACCATTACCCAGGATAGAAGGACC
>JAEUVL010001017.1 GCA_016786965.1 Chitinophagaceae bacterium | reverse complement strand
CGGCTCAAAAAAGAAGATCTCTGTCAGTCAGCAAAGTTTCGATCTGCAGATTGACCATTTCGATAAATTACTAATACTCCTCGCAGCCGAAACTAATTATACCCCCAACGAAACGGACCTGAAACTAACTTCTCTGCAGGCAGTGCTGGCAGAATTAAAAGCCGCCAATTCAGCCGTAATTAATATGTACGAAGCCTGGAACAATAGCCGCATCGCTAGAAACAGCGTTCTCTATAAAGAGGCAGAAGGCCTCGTATCCGTAGCATTCGATACCAAGAAATACATCTTATCCGTCTTTGGGGCAGGCAGCCCCCAATATAAGCAGGTAAGTGGCCTGTTCTTCAAGGTCGTGAAAGACTGATAACAACAGACACACCAGGTCCGCAAGCACGGGCTGCCTAAGCAAGATTGGCAGCCCGTTTTCTTTAAAATACCAACATACTACCCTACAGAACACCCCACAAGGCAAATAAAAAGTTCCGCCCCGCAATACTTTCGGCCCCGCAGCCCGGCCATATCTACCCTCCACCATCCACATAAAACCGCCTCCCCGCACACATCACAGCACAGTCGCCATACTCACGCCTGCAACTTTACTTTTCCCTGCTACTGCCTTACTTTTTCCTCCTGCCGTCGTACTTTTTCTGCCTGCTGCCTTAGTTTTCCTTCCTGCTGTGTTACTTTTTCTTCCTGCTGCCTTACTTTTTCTTCCTGCTGCCTTACTTTTCCTTCCTGCTGTCTTACTTTTCCTTCCTGCTGTCTTACTTTTCCTTCCTGCTGTCTTACTTTTTCCTCCTGCTGTCTTACTATTTCTTACACCCTTGCAGGAATAAATTTACCCCTTCACAATTTTATTATAACTCGCCACCAATCCTCTGATCAGCGAAGAACTAAAGCCCTGGTGTTCCATTTCATTTAGTCCGGCTATGGTACAGCCCTTAGGGGTGGTCACCTTATCAATCTCGTGTTCCGGGTGGGTTCCTTTCTCTAATAACAGGTCGGCAGCGCCTTTTACAGTTTGTGCGGCAATAAGAGAGGCAGTGGCAGCATCAAAACCAATTTCAATACCGCCCTGTATATTGGCCCGGATATAGCGCATGGCATAGGCAGTGCCACAGGCGCCCAGCACCGTAGCAGCATCCATCAGTTTCTCATCTATCATCGCCGTGCGGCCAAGCTGATCAAACAACTGCTGGATATAATTCAATTGTGCAGCAGTCGTACCTGTTGCAGACAAACAGGTCATGCTT
>JAEUVL010000971.1 GCA_016786965.1 Chitinophagaceae bacterium | reverse complement strand
AGCGATGAATGCAATTGCAAAAAACTTTTTCATTGTGCGATTTTTTGGGGTTTTTATGAAATATTTCAGTCTTAATACCTGGAATAAAGAAAGGTAACCCGCTTTTAATATTTTTTTTCAGGTGGCTTAGGGTTACTATTTTTAAAATATTGTATTAAACAGAGGAATGTGAAACCCCAGACAGACGAAAAAGCTTTATTGGAAGGATTAGCCAACAGCGATAAAAAGGCCGTGGAAGCCATTTACCGGGATAATTATAATGTGATACAGGCCCTGATAATCAACAACAACGGATCGGCGGACGATGCCAGGGACATATTCCAGGAAGCAATGATAGTTCTTTATGAAAAGGCCAGATCGGGTACTTTTGAGCTGAATTGCCAGATAAAAACCTTTATTTACTCGATTTGCAGGCGGCTTTGGCTAAAACGGCTGCAGCAGCAGAACCGGTTTTCGGCACCGGGCGACAGTATGGAACCTGTAGTGCCGGTGGAGGATGAACTGGAAGACCATGAGCGGAAAGATGCCGAGTTTGAAATGATGGACAATGCGATCAGCCATTTGGGAGAACCCTGCAAGAGCCTGATCGAAGCTTATTACCTGCAAAAAAAGACCATGCAGGAAATTGCGGCCAGTTTTGGATATACGAATGCCGACAATGCCAAGAACCAGAAGTATAAATGCCTGATGAGGCTGAAAAAGATATTTTTTACGCATTATAAAAACGGAAACGGTGATGAATGATATTAAAATTATAGATGCTGTAGAACGCTATATCCGCGGTGAAATGAACCCGGAAGAACGCTTGCAATTTGAAAATCTTCGTCAAACAAATACGGAGATAGATCAGTTGGTGGTGGAGCATACCCTCTTTCTGCAGCAGCTGGACCAATTTGGCGATCGTAAAAGCTTCAAATCTTCCCTGAACGATATACACACCAGCCTTACTGAACAGGGCAAGATCGAATCAATGAAACTTACTGGCAAAGCCAAAGTGATATATCTCTGGAAACGATATAAAAGGGTTGCCACTATAGCTGCTTCAATCGCCGGCATTACAGCTTTAACTATCAGTGCCCTTGTTTGGACAGTTGCCCCCAAACAAAATGGCAATGTGCAGGAACTGGGTAGAAAAGTGAACCAGGTAGAAAAGGATAACATTAATGCAAAGGCAGAAATAAAAAATCTTAAAGATCAAATCGCCACAGACAAGTTAAAAGATAAGAGGCCAACCGTGCAGTATAAATCCGGCGGTACTGGCTTTCTGCTTGATGGTAAAGGCTACCTTATTACCAATGCCCATATCATCCGCAACTCAAAGAACATAGCTGTTATTAATAGCAAAGGCGAAGAATTTGAAGCGGTTGTATTGCATAGAGACTATGTAAAAGATATTGCGATCCTGAAGATCACTGATAAGAACTTTAAACAGATCGCTTCCCTGCCATACGGCATTAGCAGAACGGCGAGTGAAGTGGCAGAACCTATCTATACACTGGGCTATCCCCGTAATGACATTGTTTATAGCGAAGGTTACCTGAGTGCCAGGACCGGTTTTAATGGCGATACACTCAGCTGTCAGTTGGGCATTGCTGCCAACCGTGGTAACAGTGGCGGACCTGTATTCAACCGCAATGGTGAAGTGATAGGTATCTTAAGTACTAAAGAAACAGAATCAGAAGGTGTGGCATTTGCCATTCAGTCAAAATACATCTTCGATGCCATCGAGAACCTCAGAAAAGACACTGTTTACCAGTCGCTGAAATTGTCTTCAAAATCTTCTGTACGGGGATTGGACAAACAACAGCAGGTAAAAAAGATCCAGGAGTATGTATTTATGGTGAAAGGTGACTAAAAAATAATTCCCTATAAAAAAACAAAGCTATCTGCCGGAAGGCAGGTAGCTTTTATCATT
>JAEUVL010000914.1 GCA_016786965.1 Chitinophagaceae bacterium | reverse complement strand
CCCGTCTCATCGTTAAACAGTGTTAAAAAAAGGTAAATAAGGTTACGGGTTTTTGGTCATACGAAAATAGTCGTATATTCGGGCAATAAATCAGATATCATGTCAGCACCCAAATTATTAAAGCCAACAGAAAGCGAACTGGAGATATTGCAGATACTCTGGGAAAAGGGCATTGCCACCGTACGGGAAGTGCATGAAGAACTGGCGAAGACCAAAGAAGCGGGCTATACCACTACCCTGAAGCTGATGCAGATCATGAACGAAAAGGGGATCGTAAAGAGAGATGATTCTATGCGTACCCATGTGTACCAGGCAGCTGTAAATAAGGAAAAGACACAAAAACATTTATTGGGGAAAATGATAGACAACTTGTTTGGCGGCTCCCCCACCCAACTGGTGATACAGGCCTTGGGTGATGAAAGCCATAAAGCAAGCAAAGAGGAATTGGAAAAAATTCAGGCATTACTGGACAGTTTAAAAAAGTAAACCAATGACCGGCCAGGCTAACTTTCTGCAATCACTCGGATGGGCTGTACTGAACAGCCTGTGGCAACTGGCACTCCTGTGGGTGCTCTACCAGGTATTGACAGCCGTTTTCAAAAAGATAAGCCCTGCCACAAAAAGCCTGCTGGCAGCAGGATTGCTGATATCAGGGTTTGCCTGGTTCATGTACACTTTCATTACCGTATTAATTGCAGGCCCTGCCCACACGGATACTCTTACAGCAGGCATTGTTGCGGCCAGTGCTAATAATGAACTGAGTACCTGGTTACAGCAATCATTACCCGTCGCTTCTGTCATCTATCTTATACTTCTTTTATTACCGGTGCTTCGCTTTATGCGCAATTACCGCTACGTGCAGGTGATCCGCCAATACGGCCGTTCTAAACTGCAGGTGGATTGGAGAATGTTTGTACAACGTACCGCCGCACAAATGGGTATCCGGAAAAAAGTAAATGCATGGGTGTCTGAACTGGTGTCCTCCCCTGTTACGATCGGTTTTCTGAAACCGGTGATACTGGTACCACTGGCCGCTATCAATCACCTGAGCCCGCAACAACTGGAAGCCGTGCTGCTGCATGAACTTTCGCACATCAAACGCAGTGATTACCTGGTCAACCTTATTATCAATTTCATACAGACCATTCTTTATTTCAATCCTTTTGTAAAAGCATTTGTGAAGATCGTGGAGCGGGAACGGGAAAAAAGCTGTGATGAAATGGTATTGCAGTTCCAGTATGATTCTCACGACTACGCCTCTGCCCTGCTGACACTTGAAAAAGCAAGCCAGGTGCAAAAACCTTTTGCTATGGCTGCGGCAGGTAAAAAGAATGACCTGCTCCACCGCATCGAAACGATCATGGGCGTACAACCAAAGCCATCTCTTTCTTTTAATAAACTGGCGGGTCTTTTTGCCGGGCTGCTCTGCATTATCGCCCTGAATGCCCTGCT
>JAEUVL010000871.1 GCA_016786965.1 Chitinophagaceae bacterium | reverse complement strand
AAATTTATTTGACAGCAGAAGAGAAAGACATACAAATAATTATTGAAGGTTGTAAGAAAGAAGACCGGAGGTCGCAGGAGCAGTTGTACCGCAACTACTACAGGGCCATGATGAATCTTTGCCTGCGCTATACAAAAAATGAAAGAGACGCTTTGGAAGCGCTGAATACAGGTTTTTATAAAGTCTATAAAAATATCCATCGGTTTGATGTGGCAAAGGCGTCATTATATACATGGATCCGTACTATTATTATAAACAGTTGCCTGGATTTAATTAAGAAAACAAACAAAACCTTATCTGGTGCAGGCGAACTGGAGCAGGCGGCCAACGTTCATGTGCCGCCTGCTGCTATTTCAAGAATGTCTGCACAGGATATCCTGCTGCTGGTACGCCAATTGCCTCCAGCCACACAAGCTGTTTTCAACCTGTATGTAATGGAAGGATATAACCACGGGGAAATTGCAAGTATAGCAGGCATCAGCGAAGGCACCAGTAAATGGCATTTAAGTGAAGCAAGGAAAAAATTACAAGCCTTGATAAATGAACAAACGGTTTAATGAGTGAACGTTTACCATACGAAGAACAACTATCTCAGCAATGGACTGAACTTCCCCTGCCGGATGAGAATATGGCCTGGGCTGATATGAAGCGCCGCCTCGAAGAGGAGGAGGAGGATAAACCCCTGCTTCCTTTCTGGATGCGTGGTTGTGCCGGATGGGGACTATTGGGTGTTTTGCTGCTTGGACTTGCCTGGTGGCTCGTTCAGCCAGAAAAATGGTTCACTAAGCATAAGAAAGAGGAAAAACTAAGTACGGTTGTAGAAAAAAGAATGCTAACACAAGAGGATACAGTGTTTTCTATAACAAATACGGATACTACCCTGGCAGAAAAAGCAACTGGTATTAAAAAGGACAGCGGTGCAGCTCAATATGAGTCAGTGCAAGGAGTGCCGCTGAAGAAACAAGACGGGGTTACTACCTTCACTACATCTCCTGTGTCTATTTCTCACTCCACCGCAAAAAAGAAAAGAAATGAAAAAG
>JAEUVL010000869.1 GCA_016786965.1 Chitinophagaceae bacterium | reverse complement strand
GGTGCCTCTGCTATTTACCTGAATGATGCCAACACTTTCAAAGCCGATCCTTACCATCTTTTGGGATGCCAGCTTGGATGGAAGAAAAAAGAAAGCGGTTCTATCCGGCTAACTATTTACGCCGGAATTGACAACCTGTTGAATGAGATATATAGTTTGGGAAATGATATTAATGCCGCCGCTAACCGTTTTTATAATGCTGCTCCCCCACGCAATTATTATGGCGGTGTCGTATTGCAGTGGGTAAAGCCTAACTATACTAGGAAGTAACCGGCACTTCTATCGCCAGTATCATTGCATTACTGCTCAGCGCTTCCATGTCTGCTTCCTCAATGCTCCACAGCGCAAGCCCGTCACGGGGATGGAGCAAGCGGCCTTGTACTTCAAAAGCCCCTTCCAGTACAAATACAAATGTACCATTGCCGCGAAGCTGCCGGCGGTAAACTGTTTCACCTCTGCCACTGAACTTTCCGATTGATAAACTGAAAGGTAATACCGCTTCACCGATCCGCTGTGGTGATATTTTTACCAGGCAATTCTGGAAACGGTTCACATCAAAATCTGTCAGCACCTGTTCCATATTTGTTATAGGATTTTTTCCCCTGATCCATACCTGTAAAAAATTCACTGCCACATCAGCAAATGGATTAGTGATCGTAATTACTTCATCCTTATTAATCACCAGGATCTGTATTTGTCCTGCAGCCAGCAAACCTTCATTACCATTTGCACAGCTGAATGATACAGCGCCATATACAGGCAACAGCAGTACCCACGAAAATTCTTCTGCCCGCATACTGAGTGACCGGCCACCATCGAGTACATCGTCATTCAGGATATACATATCACCAAATGGCTGCTTATGTTCCTGCTGGTAACTGCCAAAGTTGAACATATTACAACTCCGGAACCAGGTTGTTTCATTCAGCCCCCTGTCGTCTGACAAATAAATTTTTGCATTTGCTTGTACCATATCAGTTTTCTTTTACAGAATAAATACCAAGAAAAGGCTGCAGTGGCACCAGTGTGGTCCGGATACCATCCTCTGCCGGCGGGGCATCGGAAGGTGACAGCAGCAGGTACTGCCCGACAGAATCATGCCAGACCATTGATTGACTGAAAAAATTTATGGCCACTTTGTGCATTTCCTTATTCTTTATATCTGAATTAACGATCTCAAAACGATGATGCGCAAATGAGAGGCAGGCTCGTCCCATGTTATCAGTTATATCCGGCATCTTTCCCCTCAGCTGATCCACATAGCCTGTTACCGCAGCACTGACCAGGAAATGCAGTTTTTCGGCTGCTGGTACCTGCTGCACTAATTCTGAAAAACTGCTGTACTTTTTTCCCTGGTCATAAAACTGTGCCTGCATCCGGTATTCACTGTAGCTGCTTTCATATACATATTTATCCCATGTTTTCACTGCAGCGGCATCAATGATCTTTCTGTAACAAAGAATGATGGTTCGATTTGCGATCATAAATCAGTTAAGTTTGACAACTTTCTGTTGGAAAACGTGGCACCAATCAGGCTGCCACATTAATAATATGCGTTAATATATATCCCGCTGACAAGCTGCCTGTAACAACGGCCTGTTCCACCAGTGCTGTATCATCACTGAAAATACCATCGCTGGTGGCATAGGTATAACCACTCATGCCTTTTGTGTAGCCATACGCCTGCCCTTCTGTACTGTTCACAATTGCCACAGCACTTCCGCTTCCCTCCGGGAAAGATATCTGGGTGATCTTGAGCGAAGTCCCCGCTGCATTATAAATATGTACATGTATATGCGTGGCCCTTCCTGTATACCAGCCTGGAAAGATGGTGGTAAAACTCACCAACCCATTGGCATCGGTGGTTTGACGGCCACGTAAAAAATGCAGGCTGGTGTAACCGGTGCCATACTCGGAATAATTACCGTCCTTGTCGCAATGCCACACATCTACAATAGCACCGGCAAGCGCAGCACAATTGTTGTTGGTGTTTTTGATGGTAATGTTCATTGCCATATTCACACCCGCTCTGCCGTCGCGGATATCTGAACGAACATAAGAAGACGGGCTGTGTGTGGGATAGGGCCCTTCCGTTTCCGTTGGAGCAACGGTGCAGGTGCCACCACCTCC
>JAEUVL010000808.1 GCA_016786965.1 Chitinophagaceae bacterium | reverse complement strand
GCTTTACCTTTTTCAAAATCACCCCCAAATACTGTTATCAGCTTCGACTTGTCAAAATACTTGCGCAGGGTGGCGTTCACCGCATCAATTGTAAGCAGGTTCACCTTGCTTTGAAATTGCTCATATTCGTCCAGCGTCCTGTCATTCAGCATATAGGACTGAATAAGTCCGGCGAGGTTTTCATTTGCCCCAAGTGTTGATTTCATTTGCTCCTTAAAACTTCCGATCGCCAGCTTCAATTCATTTTCTGTAAATCCATCCTTCAGCGCTTTATCAATTTCCTGGTGCAAGGCTGAGTCCAGCCTTCCTTTGTCCGATGGATTAAAATACGCATATACACCCCATGTACCGGTATTGTATTTAGGTTGTACGTTGATATAACTTCCGGCCCCATAGCTCATTCCTTCTTTTTCCCGAAGCCTGTTGGAAATACGGGAAGATAAAAAGGCACCCCCACCCAGTATATCATTGGCCATTACCACCGCCGGGTAGTCAGGATGCTTCCTTGATATATTCAGATTAACAGCACCAAGCAGTACAGCATTGGTCTTATCCGGAGTATTGATCGTTTCAGTAGCTCCTTTCACCTCAAAATGTTTTGGTTCAATAGCAGCATAAGAAGCTTTACTGTTCCATTTACCGAATGTGTTTTCGAGGAAAGTGATGATCTGCTTTTTGTCTAATTCACCCACAAAGGTGGATACAGAATTATTGCCACCATAAAACTCAGTATAGTATTCCTTCACATCCTCCAGCGTTACTTTGCTTAATTCAGCCAGCGATTCATCGGTATTGGCGGCATAAAAGGGATGCCCGACAGGATAACCCGTTGTCAGTTTCGATAGTTTCTCATCCACCAGGTTGTCAGGTTCATTCTTACTGGCTTCATAAGCAGCCTTTGTTTCCACCAGTTTCTTTTCAAACTCTGCCTTATCAAATTTGGGATGTTTCAGCATATCCTCCAGCATAGCAAGTGCGGCAGGCAGGTTCTTTTTATCAGTATTGATGCCAATACTC
This sequence comes from Chitinophagaceae bacterium, assembly GCA_016786965.1. Lineage (GTDB taxonomy): Bacteria > Bacteroidota > Bacteroidia > Chitinophagales > Chitinophagaceae > JJ008. Next base: position 7,259 of record JAEUVL010000808.1, on the reverse strand, counting down.
AGCCCACCGGCTCCACCGGAAAAGCTAATATCTGTTTTAATGCGGTCCAGTTCATCCGCTATTTGTTCTTTCGTTTTAGTAGTTGTTCCTTCCTTTAACATACTTGCCAGTATACTGCCAACTTCATTTTTATTGGCAAGGCTTTTTTCATCGCCGAAGCGAAGGGTCAGAGACGCAACGATCTTATCTCCTTTGGTAGGTTTTTCAAGCAAGGCGTATTTACCACCATTGGCAAGGGTGCCATACTGCATGTTCTTCTTAATATTCTCGATCGTATTCTCAAAGTTGGCTTTTTGCGCCACTGCTTCTTTTCCTTTATAGCCGTTCAGCAGGGCTTTTATATCAGGAGTTTCGGCCACCACGGTTCTGTCTGGCGCAGCATCGGGAACAAACACACCATACGTCCGGTTAGAGGGTTTATAATACTTTTTCGCTACGGTCTGCAGATCAGCAACCGTTAGTTTTTCAATACGGTCACGGTATAAGAACCATAGACGCCAGTCGCCGGCCCCTATAAATTCTGTTAATCCAACCGCCCAGTCAAGAGTACGGCTCATATTATCTTCAAGGCCTTTTAAAATAATATTCTTTGCACGGGTAAGGTCTTCTTCGGTAATGGTCATATTGGCAATGGCATCAGCGGTATTGAACAGCACCATCTTTGCACTGTCGATACTTTTATCTTTTGGCACCTCGCACTCAAAATAAGAAAAGCCGGGATCAAACAACGTCAGCGAGTAGCCGCCCACCCTCGTAGCCAGTTTGGTGTCCACCAATTTTTTATAAAACTCCCCTGATGGTTCATTCGTAAGCACCTGGATCAATGCATCATTGGCAGGGTAATCTTTATCAGCCACCGAAGGCGTGTGATAAGCCATACCGATGTACTGAATATCGCCCGTACGGCGAAGCGCTACCTGCCTTTCGCCATCCTGTGGCGGCTCTACGGTATAGGTAGGTTGCAATACCCTGGTTGGTTTGGGTATCGGGCCAAAATATTGCTGGCAATAAGCCAGTGCCTTTTTTTCATCAAATTTGCCGGCAATGATCAATACGGCATTATCAGGTTGATAATACTTTTTATAAAATACCTTCAGGTTCTCTGCTTTCACTCTTTCAATATCTTCTTTGCTACCGATAGTTGATTTACCATAGTTGTGCCAGAGGTACATGGCGGAGAGTACTCTTTCCTGCAATACGCCGCTGGGATAGTTCTCTCCTATTTCAAACTCATTACGCACCACACTGAATTCCTTTTTCAGTTCCTCCGGCAATATTTTGGAGTTCACCATCCTGTCAGCTTCCATGTCTATGGCCCAGCGAAGGTTTTCATCCGAGGCAGATAATATTTCATAGTAGTTGGTTCGGTCGTACCAGGTGGTGCCATTGGCAGAAGCACCTTTATCAGCGATCGCCTTCTTGATGTCAGTAAATTTTTTACACTGTTTAAAGAGCATATGCTCCAGCAGGTGTGCCATACCACTTTCACCATAGCCTTCATGACGTGAACCTACTTTGTACACAATGTTCACCACCAGGTTTGTTTGCGATTCATCGGGCATCAGCAGCACCCGAAGGCCGTTGCTGAGTTCATATTCCTTGATGCCCTCCACAGTGGTTATCAGCTTGGGGGCTGTCTGTGCCAGGGCTGTATGTGCACCCAGAAACAGAAAGGCAAGACTAAAAGCAAAAACTAATTTACGCATGGCTAAAATGTTTATTATAAAAATAAGCCCTTTATAAAAAAGGGCTGAACCGCTTAAATAAAAGTCTAATATAAGGGAATATCGGTCATCACCGGATAATGGTGATCGTACCTTTCTCGGTAACCAGGATATTGTCTTTGTTGTAAAATTCCAGCATCCAGATATACACCCCGGTATCCAGGTTATCACCATTGTACTTACCATCCCAGCCTTCCCCTTCACGGGTGGTGAAAAAAACCAGCTGGCCCCAGCGGCTGAAAACAGAAAAACTCTTCATTGATTTTTGGCCTACCAGGTAAGGACGTACCACATCATTTAGCCCATCACCATTAGGTGTAAATCCTGTAGGCAGGTAATAACCGGGCTTCTTTAATATTTGCATCAGCAACGTATCGGTGGTCACACAGGTATGCTCATCAGTAATATCTATAAGATACCTCACATCATTACCATTAGCAAAGAATTCCGTGTATTGAGTATTGTAGCTGCTAAGTTGCAAAGGAGGGGTCCAGCGGTAAAGAGAGCCAATGCTGTCCCTCACATGCACAAACTGGCTGCTTCCCTGTGGCACGGTAATATCGCGGTAGCGAACAGGAATATGCTGGCGGTTAACACGTATTGGTTTAGTGATGGTTTGCGGGTCGTTCTCACAACCAAGGTTCACTAATTCAAGAGTTACATCAGCGTTGCCGGGAGTAATATATGTAACCGGCGATGGGTGTTTTACAGAAGAGCCCGGACCACCATTATTAAAATTCCAGTTGTACCGGGTACGGGCCGATCCGTTTTCTGAACTAAGATTAGTAAACAATACAGGCCGGTTGGCACAAATAGAGTCCCACGTAAAATCAGGTATGCCATTCGGCAATACATACACCATGGAAGAAGTACTGTCTTCACAATTAAAAGCCGTGGTCGCAATTAGTTTTACTGAATAAGCACCAGTGGCCGAAAATGTTTTTACAGGATTTTGCACCTGCTGCGTTGTACCATCACTGAATATCCAGTTATAGGTCAATGCGGAGAGGTCAGGAGAAGAAGACCCATTTGTAAATAGAAATGAATTTTTAGTCACACAGGATGTATCTGTATCTGGCGCAAATGAAACAATTGGTAATGGATGAACAGTAACGGGTATGGCAGCAGTAGTATCGGTACAGCCACCCTGTATCACCTGTGCCCAATAGCTACCCGAGATAGTAGGTATATATGAAGGAGATGTTGCCCCCGGAATCAGTGTGGAATTATTATACCATTGAATAGATGTTGAACTGCTGTTGACCGTAAGAGTGGCTTCATTCTTCCGGTCACAAAAAGCAGCATTCCCCGCCAAACGAATAGCGGTGTCTACTGGTATGCTGGAAATATAAGCCGTGTCTTCAGTAAAGCAGCCTGTCAGTACGTCTGTGGTTCGCACAATGAACTCAGTAGGGCCGGGTGGAACAGCCAGGCCCAGCGGATTAGATATAGCAGGGTTGCTTACCTGAGCAGCAGGTGTCCAGGTGTACTGCAAACCCGGATTAGCCGGTCCGCCCAATTGTGCTGTTTGATACTTACACACACTTGCATCCGAACCCGCATTAGAAGCCGGCTTGGGGGAAACAGTGATAGTAGCATATAAAGTATCCTTGCAACCAAAACCCGGAAAAGGAGTTACTACCACCGGTATCAAAGTACCTACTGCCGGGGCCGGGTTTAGTGGCAATGTTTGATTGGTGCCCATTACCGTAGTGAAAGTGTTGTCCGTGTACCACTCATACGATTGAAAACCATAGGGAGCAGTTAGTGTGATCGAATTATCGCCCTGGCAGATAGTGGTGCCGGAAATAGCGCCATTACAATTAGAATTTACATCCACATAGGCATAGCCAAAATGGCCGCCCTGTGTACATTCGCTGGCAATGAATTCCAATTCGATGGTTCTTCCCGCAAGTCCGGCCAGGTTAAGCGTTACAGGTGTCCAGTCTTTATATAATACCTGGGGGTCAATTGGCGATTGCCTGAATCCCGGAAGGGAAGATGAGGCTGTAAAATCAAACGTAACACAAGGTATCGTGAGCCCGGTGGACAGGTCCCTGATGCGGGCCCTGAAACGGGGCTGCGCCTCAGCCAAATGCCCCGGGTTTTGCAATACCACTGCATAATGAAAAAAGATAGAGAACACTGTAGCCGAAGCAGGTATGGCATAGGTATAAGAGATTCCACTTGCTTCATAACCGATACCTCCATTAGTAGAAGCAGTTTCGTTACCGATCTTAGCACTGAAGCCACTGCCGTTGGGACAAAGCTGCGGAAAACCACCATAAGGGTCAGCACCACTTAATGTATTAACGATACCATGCCGGTTTACCGTCTGTCCGGTGCCCGACCAGGTAATAGTATTCACCCCACCCGGCGTAGCAACAGTACCAGTACGGCAAAGCCAGTTCGTAAAGTCGCCCATTTCCAGGTCCAGGTTTGGCGGACAAAAACCCGGCTGTGCACGGGCAACGCCGCAGAACAGCAGAAATATTGAGATCTTTAAAAGGTAGTTTGCAGTTAGTGACACTCGTTGGTATGAAGATTAGCTCCGTAAATTTATTCAAAAAAAATTAGTTCGGGTAAGCTAATTTCAAAAGCTAACAAGTGTTGTTATTCACTCGCTTACAGTTTAAATCTTATTGCTTTACTTAAAAATATTACACAAAACATTGTTTCTTTGCACCACGAATGCCTGCCTGCTGATCCTTTTATTCAATAATTAATTAAAACCAATCATGAGTTACATTTCAGAGATCTTCGCCAGACAAATTTTAGATTCAAGAGGTAATCCTACCGTAGAAGTAGATGTAATAACCGATGAAGGGGCCCTCGGCAGGGCAGCAGTACCCAGTGGCGCCAGCACAGGCATACACGAAGCCGTGGAACTGAGAGATAATGACAAGAAAAAATATGTGGGCAAAGGCGTACTCAAGGCAGTAGCCAATGTAAATAAAAGTATCGCCCCCGTATTATTAGGATATGATGTGGCCGATCAAACCGGCATCGATGAACTGATGATACAACTCGATGGCACACCTAACAAAAGTAAACTCGGTGCCAACGCCATTCTCGCCGTAAGTATGGCCGTGGCCAAAGCTGCTGCCGAAGAAGCTGCTTTACCACTCTATCGCTATGTGGGCGGCACCAATGCCAAAACGTTACCCATTCCGATGATGAACATTCTGAATGGAGGGGCCCATGCAGATAATAAGATAGACTTCCAGGAATTTATGGTAATGCCAGTTGGCGCCCCTACTTTCAGCGAAGGCCTTCGCTGGGGAGTAGAGATCTTTCATGCCCTCAAATCAGTCTTGAAGAAAAAAGGATTCAGCACCAACGTAGGCGATGAAGGTGGTTTTGCCCCCAACATTCAAAGCAATGAAGAAGCCATAGATACCGTAATGGAAGCGATACATGCCTCTGGTTACAAAGCCGGTTCGCAGATCATGATCGCCATGGATGCTGCCAATAGCGAACTGTGGGATGCTAAAAAGAAAAAGTATGTGTTCCATAAAAGCAGCGGCAAAGAACTGACCAGCGAACAACTGGTGAAATTCTGGGAAGGTTGGGCTAAGAAATACCCCATTTGCAGCATTGAAGACGGAATGGCTGAAGACGACTGGGCCGGATGGAAGATGCTGACCGACACCATTGGCAGCAAATGCCAGTTGGTAGGTGATGACCTTTTCGTAACCAACGTTACCCGATTACAGCAAGGCATCGACAAAAAAACCGCCAATGCCCTGCTGGTAAAAGTGAACCAGATCGGAACTTTAACAGAAACTATCAATGCCGTGACCATGGCGCAACACAACGGCTACAATACCATCATGAGCCACCGCAGCGGCGAGACCGAAGACAATACTATTGCTGATTTGGCCGTTGCATTGAACTGCGGACAGATCAAGACCGGCTCTGCCAGCCGCAGCGACCGTATGGCCAAGTACAACCAGCTTATCCGTATTGAAGAATTGCTCGGAAGCTCGGCCATATATCCGAAAGGAAAGATTAAATTTGGTAAATAATAACAGGAAGACCGAGATCAGAAGCCTGGGCTAATTCCTCCGGCTTCTGGCTTCCGGCCTCTGACTTTTGAAAGCATGAAACTACTAACCCACATTCCCGCTTTTCTCAAAAACAAGTACTTTATTGCACTTGCGGCTTTTTGCGCAGTTATTCTTTTCCTGGATAAGAACGATGTGCTTACCCAACTGGAGCGCCGCCGGGAATTGAGAGGCCTGCAGCAAAGTAAAGCCTGGTACAGCACCCAATTAGCTGCCGAACGCAAAGAATTAGAAGCACTTAAGAATAATCCAGCCACCCTCGAAAAATATGCCCGCGAGAAATACCTGATGAAAAAAGATGGCGAAGAGCTTTTCATTATATCGGAAAACTACGATGCCCCCGAAACCAAAACAAAGAATTAGTACTTAATACACAATAAGGCCAACCTGCCCCCGTTAATAACCCGGACATTCGAATAATACCCTACCAAGGACAACATCTAATTTCTGGACAAATTAATCGGTTTGCCAAATGACCAACTTTACTCCCGAGGACCTTTTACTGTATCTGTACAAAGAAACCTCACACCAACAAACACTAGCAATTGAACATGCATTGGAAAAAGACTGGACACTTCGTGAAAAAATGAATGTGCTCAAAGCCTCCATGCAACGCCTCGACAAGATCGTAACCGCCCCCCGCACAGAAGTTGTGTTGAATGTACTGAATCATGCCAGGGAACAGGCTGCAGAACAAGTGCAGTGATCCGCTTGCTATTTAAAAGACTTTAAAATCCCGGCTAAATAGTCGGGATTTTTTTATGCCTGGCTATAGTACTACTATCAGTTCCGAAAGCATTCAGGATTGCTGCCGATTCACTTTTCACTATTCACTTTTCCCCGTTCCCCTTTATCTTGCAACATGACCCGCAAAGAACGCTACACCGCCATCATCCAATACTTCGAACAAAACATGCCCGTTGCTGAAACGGAACTCACTTTCGATAACCCGTATGAATTGCTGGTAGCCGTTATCCTGTCTGCACAATGCACGGACAAACGGGTGAACCTCACTACACCGGATATTTTCAGGCGCTACCCCACCGTACAGGCCCTCAGCAAAGCCACCTTCGATGAACTTTTTCCATTTATCAAAAGCATCTCTTATCCCAACAATAAAACAAAACATCTTATCGGCATGGCCACTAAAGTAGTGGAACAGTTCAATGGACAAATACCCATGACCGTAGATGAATTGGTACAACTACCCGGTGTAGGCAGAAAGACCGCCAACGTCATCACCTCCGTTATCGATCAGCAACCCAATATGGCTGTCGACACCCATGTGTTCCGGGTAAGTAAACGCATTGGCCTCGTGCCACAAACAGCCTCCACTCCTTTAGCCGTAGAAAAAGAATTAGTAAAGAACATTCCCGAAGCACTCGTACATAAAGCCCATCATTGGCTCATCCTTCACGGACGATACACCTGCCTCGCCCGCAACCCTAAATGCGAACAATGCGGCATC
>JAEUVL010000764.1 GCA_016786965.1 Chitinophagaceae bacterium | reverse complement strand
CTGGATGCACCCTGGAGTGTGTATGAAGTGCACCTGGCCAGCTGGCAACGTCCGGATAAAAATGATGAGGAGACGTACAATACGTATGATGAGATAAGGGAACGCCTGGTACCTTATGTAAAAGAGATGGGCTTTACACATGTGGAGTTCATGCCGGTGATGGAACATCCATTTGATGGCAGCTGGGGATACCAGTGCACGGGGTTCTTTGCTTCCACCTCCCGCTTTGGTGACCCGCAGGGATTGATGCGGCTGATAGATGCTTTTCACCAGGAAGGTATCGGGGTTATACTGGATTGGGTGCCCTCTCATTTTCCTTATGATGCGCATGGGCTCTTTATGTTTGACGGGGCCCATACTTACGAATATGCCGATATGCGCAAAGGGTTTCACCCGGACTGGAACAGTTATATTTTCAATTATAAAAGGGGAGAAGTAAAATCATTTTTGATCAGCAGCGCCCGGTACTGGTTCGATCTTTTTCATATTGATGGTATTCGGGTGGATGCGGTGAGCTCCATGCTAAAGCTGAACTATTCAAGAGAGGAAGGAGAGTGGGAACCGAATGAGTTTGGCGGCGATGGCAACCTGGAAGCGATCGCTTTTATCAAAGACCTGAATGAAACCATCTTCCGTGATTTTCCGGATGTACAAACCATTGCCGAGGAAGCGACGGACTGGCCCGGCATTTCCAAACCTACCTGGCAAGACGGGCTGGGCTTTGGTATGAAATGGATGATGGGCTGGATGCATGATACCCTGGACTACTTTAAGACAGACCCTTTGCTCCGGCAGTTTCAGCAGGATAAGTTCTCTTTCAGTATGATGTATTACTACGACGAGAACTTCATGCTACCGCTGAGCCATGATGAAGTGGTGCATGGCAAAAGCCCTATGCTGTACAAAATGCCCGGGGATGAATGGCAGAAATTTGCTAACCTGCGACTGATGTACACCTACATGTGGACACACCCCGGCGCCAAGCTGTTATTCATGGGAGATGAGTTTGGTCAAACGGCTGAATGGAATTATAAATCAGAATTGCAGTGGGACCTGTTACAATTTGATGGTCACCGGCTACTAAAAGATTGTGTGGGGGAACTGAACCGTTTGTTGAAAGAAGAACCGGCTTTGTACCAGCAACAGTTCAACATGGAAGGCTTTGAGTGGGTGGACCTGAACCACCGGCAGGAATCAATTGTAGTATTTAAACGTAAAGGAAAGAAAAAAGCGGATGACCTGCTGGTAATACTGAATATGACACCGGTAGTAAGAAATGACTGGGAGATACATACCGCGGGCAAGAAATACAAGCAGGAGCTTTTCAACAGTGACGGGGTGGAGTATTGGGGTACGGGCAATGTGTTTAACCCGGAGCTGCGGTGTGAATTAGTTGATAAGGGTCAAAAAATGTACAAGCTGACAGTAAATTTACCACCCCTGGCCGGAATTATTCTGAAATAATACTATTTTGGAATGATATTAGTATAGAAAGGAGCGGTTAAGTTGTGATTAGTTAATTCCAAAATCTACCTTAGTGATGAGAAACCATTTGAGCATCATTCCAAAATTCATCCCTATGACCCGCTACCTCCTTTGTATGTCCATCGTGCTGGCATCTACCGTCTCCTTTTCCCAAACTTCCATTACGGCCCTTAACATTGGTACTGACAGTGCTGAGTATTTCTTGCAAAAAGGCCTGACGGAAAAACAAAATGGCCGCCGGCTGGAATCACTTAAGAATTTTGAAAAGGCAGCGAAGTATGATGCGAACAGCAAAGCCATCGTTTCTGAACTGGCCTCTGCATATTTCGATCTCCGCAAATACAGCCAGGCCCGTGAATCATATAAAAAACTGGTGGAATTGGGTGATGCTTCTGCCTCCAATTTCAAACAACTGATGCAGCTCTCTTTCCAATTGAAACAAAACGAGGATGTGCTGTTGTATGCTGATAAACTGAAAACAGCTGACCCTGCTGAAAAAGTATTGTACTATGTAGGCAAGGTGCATTATGAAATGGATAATTATGGCGATGCCATCAAATACCTGAACCTGGCGGCTAAGGAAGATCCCGCCAATGCAGAGATCCCTTACATGATTGCCCACAGCTATTCTGACATGATGAATTACAAACTGGCTGTTCCTTATTTCAAAAAAGCGATCGAACTGGATCCCAAACAAAGCTATTGGGTGTATGAACTCGGGTTGATCTGCTATGCTATGAATGCCGATAAGGACGCCCTGAAATACATCCTGGAAGCCGGTGAAAAAGGATATAAGAGAGATAATGATTACCTGGAAAATCTCGGCATCGCCTACCTGAATGTAGGTGACCTGGACAAAGGCGTGGAAATGCTGAATGAGATACTGAAAAGAAAGCCCAGCGACATGAACAT
>JAEUVL010000721.1 GCA_016786965.1 Chitinophagaceae bacterium | reverse complement strand
GCTTCTGGGATGCCACGTTGGTAATGGACCTTCAAATTGATGCAAACAATAAACTGATAGCTGCCACTCATGGAAAAGGGGTGTTCAGGAGCGATCTGTATTCAAGCACTGTACTGCCTGTTACCCTGCTCGATTTTTCCGGTACGGGTAATGAAGGATATAATCAACTGGAGTGGAAAGTAGCGCAGGAGCAGGACCTTTCCCGCTACGAACTGGAAAGGAGTACGGATGGCTCAAGCTTTGCACGGGTAGCTACTATTGCTTCGCAAAATCGTACTTCTGAATTCACCTACCGCCATAAAGATTATACTTCTTTATTTGAAACGTATTACCGGTTAAAGGTGATAGATGTTGATGGAAGCTTTACGTATTCTTCTGTTGTCTTTATTCGTAAGTCGGCAGGCAGAAATGAATTCAGTGTGGCAGGTAATCCTTTCCGTAATGATATTATACTGAAGTATAAACTGGTAAAAGATGGTAAAATAAATGTGCAGTTGTTCAACGCTGCCGGTGCATTGGTAAGAAGGGAAGATTATGCTGCCACCGCCGGTTCGGGCATTTATACCATCACTGGTTTCGACAAGCTGGCCCCGGGGGTTTATTTCCTGAAGGCAGGCCAGGGAGACCAGGTGCAAACCATACGACTTTTGAAAAATTGATCTGACTCATAAACTCGGTAGCTGGTTATTATTGCAGGGTAGTTCCTGCCTAACCTCCCTGGAAACGGGGAGGTTTTTTTATGACCGTAAATCCTGCTGTTTTAAAGTATAAATTCTATTTATGCGATCTGTTTTTTTTCATCCTTTTTCGGGGTTTATTACCTTGTTTGGACATATAACATAGCCTAGCTTTATTGTACTCAAATCAATATTTATGAAAACTAATCTTCTGTTAGCTCTGCTTGGGTTATTTTTTATTTCTTCAGGATTTGTTGGTGGTGCAGGTACAACAGGCACAGGTGGTGATCAATATCATCAGGCAAGTACAGCTAATGGCAACTTTGATTTTTTCCGAACGCACCGCCAGGGCAGATCAGGTGCTACCGCCACATGGGGGTTTTCATCCGGCTCTGCTGTTTTGGGTTTTGTTCTTGAAAAAACTTATGAAGACCCTGCTGATCCGTATGCCAACTGGGAAACTATTGCTGTATTGCCTTATTCAGCAACAAAGAGCTATAAACATACAGATAGTAATGTTTTTCCCGGCTATATTAGTTATAAAGTAACAGCCATGATGACTAATGGGGCTTCGGTCACTTCAGTAGTATCAACGCTGCATATTGTTAGTCATTAGTGCAGGGGATACGGCTAAGCGTAAATAATGAATAAAGGATATTCATTACAGGATCAGTAAGAGGATAAATCAGAAGCTAATACCCGTACCTATGAATAAACTTAACAAGTGGTATCTGGCGTTGTTGTTATCTCCGTTATTTGCAGGCGGGCAAATAATAACTCCCATCATCAAAGCGAACTTTGGTGTAGATGCAGATTTGCGGTGTAATTTTTTTAATGGATTAGTACAATCCGGCAATGATGATTGGTTCAGGCTCCCGGGTTCAGTAGGCACAGGCCAATTTGTAATTGACACTGCCGGAGCTGCGGCATTATTGACAGGTTATACAACTAATCCCAATTCCCGGAAACTTCCTTTTTATAAGCAAATGCGTTTTCCACCATATACTGTTGTTAATAACAGGCTTTTGGTGGATGCAGTGTTTGTGCGGGATTATCATGGTGATGATTCGACCATTTTTGCTGCGGGTTCAAATAAGAACGGGATGAGCCCGGCCAGCTGGAGCTGTCCTGTTTCGCAGTCCATACCCGACAAAAACGAGATACTTGATATAATGCTGCATGTCAGGCGGGCAGGGCCAAACCTTACAGACTCACTCTGGATGATGGGAGGTATATCCATAGAGAATACAACTGGTAACCGGTATTTTGATTTCGAAATGTACCAGACAGATATTTACTATGACCGGGCTACCCGGCGGTTTTACAATTATGGACCTGATGCGGGTCATACTTCCTGGCAGTTTGATGCAAGCGGAAATATGACAGCACCGGGGGATATTATTTTAACTGCAGAGTACAGCAGTTCTTCCCTTACTGCTATTGAGGCCCGTATTTGGGTTAATTCAAATGATTTGCTGATAACGCCAGCCGCTTTTGACTGGACGGGCAGTTTCGACGGCGATGGTTCAGGTGCAGTATTCGGTTACGCAGGCATCAGACCTAAAACTGCTGGCGCTTTTTATACCGGCTTGCAAAGTGTAAGTAATACGTGGACAGGTCCTTTTCAGTTAGTATTAGGCGATAACAGTATTGTGACTAATTATGCAGCCCGTCAGTATATGGAATATTCTGTTAATCTTTCAAAGCTTGGTCTTGACCAGGCCAGGATTTTTGGCGGTGATGATTGTGTAATGCCTTTCAGACGGATAATTGTAAAGACGAGGGCTTCGACATCTTTCACTTCAGAGTTAAAAGATTTTGTGGCACCTTTTGATTTTTTTCTTGCCCCAAGAGCAGAAATAGAAACAACAACACCGATAATATGTGATACAGGCAGTGTTAGTTTTATCTATGTGTCAAATCCTATTCCAACATCCATATACCAGTGGTCTACATTGAACGGTCGTATCGTGGGACCAACTACAGGCCCGTCCATTACAGTAGATACTCCGGGAGTATATATAGTACAGCAGTACCTGCAGGCGGCTTGTTCTTTATACGCAACAGATACCATAACAATTGCCAGCTTTGGAAGCTGTAGTGTTCTTTCCCGTAATTTATTATCGTTCAATAGTTTGCTAAATGGGCGAATGGTGCAATTACAATGGAAGGTGCTGGAAAATCAACTGGTGAAGGATTTTGAATTGGAAAGAAGCACAAATGGGGTTGATTTTACACCCCTTTATCAATTACCTGCCGATGCTTCAAAAAGCGGTATTGCAGTGTATGGTTTTACAGATGACCTCAACGGTGTAGTTACTGATAATATATATTACCGGCTTACAGTGAACCAGACAGGAAATAAAATAATCCGAAGTAATATTATCCGTCATGATTTGCTGGAAGCAGACAGGCAGCGGATGCGAATATCACCAAATCCGGTACAGTCGTCTGCACAATTGCAAATTAATTTGCCTGTAAGCGGCAAAGCAACTATTTGTGTATATGACCAACTTGGCAAGATTGTCAGTACGATGAATGTGGTTGTACAGAAAGGATCTAACACAATTGAATTGGATATGCTAAAGGCTAAGCCTGATGGTATCTACCAAGTGCGGATGATGGTTGGAAGTAAAGTATTTACGGAGAAGATACTGTTGGATAAATAAAATTTTGCTATAGGCAACAGGAAGAAGACACCTGCTTAACAGGCTGCGGCAATTTCTCAGCAATATGTTACTGATGAAATACGGTTACATTTGCAGGTATGTACACATTGAAGAAATCGCTGGGCCAGCACTTCCTGAAAGATGAGAATATCTGCCGGAAGATCGTTTCTTCATTACAGGAGCATCCTTTTACCCAATTATTGGAAGTGGGGCCCGGAGGCGGTGCATTAACGAAATACCTCTTGCAAATCGGACATATCTCTTTTAAAGCGGTGGAGCTGGATGAAGAGAAAGTGGAATATCTTACACAAACTTATCCTGCCATCAGCGGAAAGATCATTCACCAGAGTTTTTTGGATATTGAAAAACCTTTTGAAGGCCCTTTTACGGTGGTCGGAAATTTTCCTTACAACATTTCGACGCAGATATTATTTAAGCTACTGGAATGGAGAGAGGAAGTGGAATGTATGGTGGGTATGTTTCAAAAAGAAGTGGCGCAGCGGATAGCAGCCAAAGAAGGAAATAAAACTTACGGTGTATTAAGTGTACTGGTCCAGGCTTTTTTTAAGGTGGAATACCTATTTGATGTTCACGAAAAATGTTTTCAGCCGCCGCCCAAGGTCAAAAGCGGAGTGATCAGGTTATTGCCCCAAAAAGATAAACTGGCCATGCGTTCGGAAAAGGATCTTTTCCTGGTAGTAAAAACGGCCTTTAACCAGCGCAGGAAAACACTCAGGAACGCTGTTAAAGGGCTATTCGATGCAGCGATACTGGAAGATGAGTTGTTTAATAAAAGAGCAGAACAGTTGACCGTTCAGCAATTTGCTGAATTAACCTTCAGGATGAAATGAGTAAAGTAATAATTACAGGAAAGAGCCATGAAATATTGATGAACCGGCTTCAGGATAAAGGGTTTGAAGTGATCTATGCGCCGGATATAACACCAGAAGAACTGGCGGCTATTGCAGGCGACATGGAAGGGTTGGTGGTTACCACAAGAATAAAAGTAGATAAGGCACTGCTGGATAAAGCCGTCCACCTGAAATGGATCGGCCGGCTGGGCAGCGGTATGGAAATGATAGATGTGGCTTATGCAGAAAGCAGGGGAATCAGCTGTGTAAGCAGTCCAGAAGGCAACCGCAATGCCGTAGCAGAGCACACACTCGGACTGCTGCTGAACCTGCTTAATAAAATAACTGCATCGAATAACGAGGTAAAGAAAGGCCTTTGGCGGAGAGATGAGAACCGCGGAACAGAATTGTTCGGGAAAACGGTTGGCATTATTGGATTTGGTAATACCGGCAGCAGTTTTGCGAGACTGCTGCAACCATTTGGTGTAACAGTGCTGGCGTATGATAAGTTTAAGTTTGGATTTGCGAATGAGTATATCAAAGAAGCAACCCTGGAGCATATCGGCCGGTATGCAGAT
>JAEUVL010000678.1 GCA_016786965.1 Chitinophagaceae bacterium | reverse complement strand
AAAAAAAGCCGCCCTGCAAAACAGGACGGCTTTGTTGTGTTGGTATGTGGTTGTTTACTCCTTCACAAATTTTTGCTGGTACAGTGTATTACCATCAGCGCTGGTAACTTTCAGGAAATAGATACCTCCGGAAAGTCTGTTGATATCAAGTGAAGTGGTTGATTGCATAGCGGCCTGGCTCATCACCATTTTGCCATTCACATCAAATACACTGATCACTTTCCTGTCATCATTTCCTGCAATGTTTACATTCAGAGTATGTTTGGCAGGGTTAGGGAACAGGTTCACTTTAACAGCACTTGTTATCATGTCATCACCACGGGTGGCGGTACCGGTAGCCACTCTCAGGGTATAACAATTAGTGGCATTGTTGGCGTTGTTATAACCATACACCCGTACAAAATAAGTACCTGCGGTATATGTCCTCGTAATGGTTTCACTGGTAGTGCCACCATTTTGTGAGATTGCGAGCTGAGTGGTTCCATTGCTGCTGTACAAACGCATATCATAGTCAGCAGGCAGTGTGGTAAGTGTAATGGTAGCTGTACCACCTGTGGCAATGGTGAACCGGTAGTAATCATTATCACCACTTGGGCTGATAAGACCTTTGATATCTGTATTTAATGGAATAGTAGCAGCGCCACCGGATGTTCCGTTCGTAGCATTATCATAAGTACTGATACAACCTGTTGTCACAGGTGTTACCGTAGCAGTGATAGTATAACAAGTGGCACTGAAAGCACCATTGTAGCCAAACACCCTTATATAGTAAGTGCCTGCGGGCTGACTGGACAATGAAACAGTTTCAGTGGCAGAAGCACTGGTGCCTGATCCGATCTGTGTACCGGCACTGTTGAAGATGGTCATGTCAAAATCAACACCACTTGGTCCCACCAGGCTGAATGTATTATTAGAAGTAGCGGTTGTTACCACTCTGAAATAATCATTATCGGTAGCAGTAGTAATAGCGGCTGAATTGGCCACTCCTGCTGTAATAAGAGCGGCGGTGGCCTGAGTTTCATTTGGCTCAAAAGCAGTACCGCAACCTGGAGCTGCCGAAGTGGTGAACTGGGCCTGTACATAAGCGCTGCTTCCACTGGCACAATTGGTTCTTACTCTCCAATCATACAAAGTAGAAGCTGATAAGCCGCTCAGGTTTACAGATAATGATGCAGTAGCAGTTGCCGCATTGGTCCAGGTGCCGGATGCATTGGTTTTGTAATCCACATCATATGACACCGCACCGCTTGCTGCTGCCCAGCTTACGGTAGCAGAAGAAGCCGTAACGGCAGAGGAGGCAAGACCAGTGGGCGCATTACATCCCGCAACTGGTATTGTTGTGAATTGCGATTGTGCATAAGCACTGCTGCCGCTTGTGCAATTAGCTCTTACTCTCCAGTCATACAATGAACCTGATGAGAGGCCGCTAAGGTTTACTGAAGTTGAAGTTGTTCCGGTTGCCGCATTGGTCCAGGTGCCGGAGGAATTCAGTTTATAGTCCACATCATAAGAATTAGCACCGGCTACTGTAGCCCAGAGAACCGTAGCAGATGATGTGGTGATGGATGTAGAAGATAAGAAATCCGGTGTGCCACAACTTGAACCGGCAGTGATACTGAAGTTGGTGTTCGAAATGTCAAAGAAGATATTACCAACTGCTTCCACTTTTATACGGGCAGTGGTGGAAGGTGTATTAGGGATCGTTACTACTTCAGAACCATCATTGGCCGTGCTGGCCACTAAGGTGCTGAAGGTATTTCCGCCATCTGTAGAAATAGATATCTTCACATTGGCACAACTTACTGGCGCTGCCGTTGTATTATTTACAGACCAGGTAATGGTTTGTGATGAATTGCCAGCCCATGATACAGCGGTATTAGGTGCGGTAACTGCAAATGGTCCGGATGTATTCGTTACCGTAACTACCATATCATCAAACTGTGTTTGTCCAACTGATACAGGCGCGGTAGAACTATAAGGTGCATTATCTCTCACCGTCAGGCGGAAGTTCAATGTTCTGGAAACAGA
>JAEUVL010000649.1 GCA_016786965.1 Chitinophagaceae bacterium | reverse complement strand
GTCGGGGGTAAGAGAACTCCTCCAGCTCCGGCACCCATTTCCTGATGTACTTTAATTCAGGATCAAATTTCTGTGTTTGCAAATAAGGATTGAACACCCGGAAATAAGGCGCCGCATCACAACCACTGCCTGCGGCCCATTGCCAGCCGCCATTATTGGCAGCCAGGTCAAAGTCGAGGAGTTTCTTTGCAAAATAAGCCTCTCCCCATCGCCAGTCGATGAGTAAATGCTTGGTAAGAAAAGAAGCCACGATCATCCGTACCCGGTTGTGCATAAAACCGGTTGCATTTAATTCACGCATACCGGCATCAACAATAGGATACCCGGTTTGTCCATTGCACCAGGCCTCAAATTCCTTTTCATTATTCCGCCATTTGATAGCATCGTATTCCGGTTTGAAAGCACGGCCCACCACTCGGGGAAAATGCCAGAGTATCATGTGATAAAAATCCCGCCAGATCAGTTCGTTCAGGAATGTTTCATTCAGGGCCCCCGCTTCATCTGCCAGCGTCCGGATGCTGATGGTGCCAAATCGCAGATGCACACTCAGTCTTGAAGTACCATGTATAGAAGGAATGTCCCGCTGCTCTTTATAGTTACGGATGATCTGCCCCATCCACTCCTTACCGGGAAACGCTTGTCCTGTTGCACTGAAACCTATTTCTTTCAATGGCATCAGTTTTCTTTCTGCCTGCTTATAAAAATTAGAAAAGTACTTTTTAGTGGGATAGGCTTTAAGATGGAAGTCGTTCATTACGGATTTCCATTTCCTTGAGTAGGGGGTAAACACGGTATAAGGCTTCCCGTCATCTTTCAGCACTTCATCTTTTTCCAATATCACCTGGTCTTTGAAGGTGTGCAAACTGGCCCCTTTTTCATTCAATAGTTTTTCAATAGCTCCATCCCTCTCTTTGGCATAGGGCTCGTAATCATGATTAGTAAATACTTTACCGATAGCATACTCTTCCGATAAAGCGG
This sequence comes from Chitinophagaceae bacterium, assembly GCA_016786965.1. Classification (GTDB taxonomy): domain Bacteria; phylum Bacteroidota; class Bacteroidia; order Chitinophagales; family Chitinophagaceae; genus JJ008. Next base: position 4,025 of record JAEUVL010000649.1, on the reverse strand, counting down.
AGAAGATATCCTGGGGAGTGCCATACCGTACATCTAAAGAAGAACCGATCTTCACCAATTGCTGCTGCATATCCTGCAGGGCCAGGTGAATGAACTCCACCCGCCTGTCTTTTTTGTCTGTAAGCTCATCCAGTATATTTCTATCAAAAATAAAAATCGGCAATACTGGCCGACCATCCTTTAGGGCATGGTACAACGCTGCATTGTCTTGCAGCCGGAGGTCGCGGCGGAACCAGCAAATGTTGACTACAGGCTTCATGGAGGTTGAAACAATATCAGGATGAAATTGTTTTGACAAAACGGGTAAAGATTTCCACTGTTTTACTATTGCGGTAGGTACTGTCCCGGCATTGCCTCACCCATCGGATGCCCTGGATAGCGTTGCTCAGGAACACTTCATCTGCGGCAAGCAAGTCGTCAATGCTGACAGCAGATTCCCGGATAAAATATCCGCCTTTTTTTAATCCCCCGATCAAATGCCGACGCATTACGCCGTTCACACAACCTTCCGTTAAGGCTGGTGTAGTGATCACTTCCTCTTTAATAATAAATACATTGGCAATGGTAGAGTCAGCTATGCTGCCTTGTGTATTTAATACCAGGCAGTCATTGTATTTATTCGCCTTTGCATAATGGGCTGCGAGTGAATATGGCAGAAAGTTGGCTGATTTAATAGAAGAGAACTTATCACAGCTTTTGCGGGCATCGGGATAGATGTCTATCACCAGTCCATTTTCATTAAGTCTGTTCACCAGTTCCGGCAGCGGCCAGCATTCAATAAGGTATTGCAATGTTTTATCCGCATCATACAAACCGCCATTGCCCCTGGAAACTGACAACCGCACTCTTGCCAGCGATGTACAATTGTTCCGCTGGCATAACTGCATTACTTCCTGCTGTAATTTTTCTGCTGTAAAGAGTTTTGGAACATCAAATTGCAATACAGAAAGACTGGAAAACAATCTTTCAAAATGAAATGGTACCAGTGATACCTGCTCCCCCACTACTTTCATCGTCTCAAATAAGCCGTCGCCATAGCGGTAGCCCCTGTTGGAAGCGAGCAGCACCGGCTCATTGGCAGGCACTATTTTACCATTGATGTTTATATACTCCATTCATTCAAAGTAAAATAAAAAAAGCCATCCCCGGCAGGAATGGCTTCGAAATATGAAAATCTGTACAAGTTGCTTTTAAGAATGCTTATGCCTGTTCTGATACGAGGCCGGCTTTCACGGCATACATTACCAGGCCTGCCATAGATTTGGTACCGGTCTTTGTTTTCAATTTATCACGGATCGCTTCTACCGTGCGGGGGCTCAGGTCCACTATATCAGCTATTTCCTTTGTGCTTTTTTCATCACACATCAGCTTTAATATGGTCACTTCCTTATCTGTCAGCTGAACATCCTGCGGCATAGATGATTCGGCGGTACGTTTGGTACGCAATCCACTCAGCAATGCTTTATTGGTAAGATCGTTAAAGAAGAAATCATTTTCGTATACCTGCTTCACTGCTTCATAGATCATCTCCGAACCCGATTCTTTGGTGAGGTATGAATTAGCGCCGATCTCCATCATCCTGGAAATTACGGAGTGATCATTATGCATAGAAAGCATAATTACTTTTACACCCGGGTATAATTTCTTGATCTCCGGAAGCGTAGTTAACCCATCCATAATAGGCATCTGGATATCCAGCAATACCACATCAGGTTGAATATGACGGAGCAGGTTCAGCAACTGCATGCCATTTTCGGCTTCAGCTACCATTTGAATGTCTTTGCGGCTTTGCAGGGAAGTTTTAACGCCGGTCCGGAAGAGTGCATGGTCATCGGCGATAGCAACTTTAATAACAGTGTTTGTTTCTGGGTTTTTCATCTTTTGGATTATTAGTAATAAAAAATTGGATTCTGTACAATTTACAAGTGCAAGATGGAAAATTCCTGTAACATATCCCATAGGAAAAGTACTTGATTTAACATTTGCGGAAAGTACCAGTACTTAAGCCCTTAAACGAAACTCTACGATTGTAAAATTGGAATACTACGACCCGGTGCGTAAATACCATAGTTTTTAAATAGGGCAGTTATGCTCTTGTTAACATATCGATGTGGATATACTTTTGTCTCAGAAAGTTGATTGACGCGGATGATACTGAAACTCTCTCATCCAATGTCCATAACCGTCCAGAAAGAATTTCCAATAATCCAATGAAAAACCAACCGGTCTTTACCGGCAACAGTTCTCCGGCAATCAACTTTCTCTTTTTCCACTTCTGTAATGTTTTAAAGTGGAGTTGATTTGAACAATGTCCCGTTTTTATTCGATCCAATACCTCATGAAAACTAACCTTAAACCAAACAACCATTAAACTCTGTCCTTATGAAGCACAGCAGCTAAAAACTTTTTCTTTTCATAACAGTAACATCAGAACCCCGGTCCTCATAACGCCGGGGTTTGCCTTTTTACAATTAAATACTTCTGATTATTTATCTGTCAGCTACCCGTCCTTTTTAGCTACCAAGTATGCCCTGGGCTCCCCCACCGTAAATTTTTTACGGCCGGGAATGCTGTACACTTCCTGTAAGCCAAGGCCCGCTTCTTTCAGCATCGCCTCCATTTCATTGATCGAAAAAATATAATCGACCGCCTGGCGGGTTTCGGTAGTACCATCATCACAGATAATGATGGTGGTCGAATCTATACGGGCAGGGTGAAAAAGAAATTGGGAATCGGTAAGGAATTTAAACTGGCCAATCGTACTCCAGCTTTTGGTTGTATGGTTTTTGAAAGCGATCTCGGCAATGGACCAGCTATTGATAAGCAGCTGGCCGCCGGACTTCAATTGCGCCGCCACATTCTTTAAGATAGTGATCGTATCAGCAGCATTAAAAAAGTTCAGGCTGTTGCCCATGCAAATGGCGAGATCAAACTGCTCATCAGTTTTAAAAGAAAGTATATCATGCTGAACGGCTGTAATGGGTAGTGCTTCCTTTGCCGCCGCCTCCTTTATTTCAGTGATATATTCGGCGAGGTTATCAACGGCCGTTACAGCAATTCCTTTCTTCGCCAGGGCTATAGCATGACGGCCATAGCCGCACATCAGGTCCAATACCTTACTGCCGGCTGCCAGTTTGAAATAAGGAACCATGAAATCCACCTCTTTTACCGTCAGTTCGTCCGGTATAATGGTTTTCCATATCTCCTTGTAATAACCCGCGAAGTATGTATCATTGATATTGGACATCCAACTGATTTTGAAAGTTCTATTCCAGCAATTTATTCCTCGTGGCATACATCACCAATCCGGCAATGGTCTTTGCACCCACCTTTTGTTTCATGTTCTGGCGGATGGTTTCGATAGTGCGGGGGCTCAGGAATACTTCCTTTGATATCTCCTCGGTGGTTTTATCATCGGCAATCAGTTTCAGTATTTTCAATTCCTTCTCCGAAAATTTTACCGGGTTGGGATAAAACTGCCTGACCGATTTTTTGTGCTGGAGTTTCAGCAGTACGGCCTTGTTTACCAGGTCATTAAAGTAAAAGTCATCATTCATGCATGTAAGGATGGCCTGGTAGATCTCTTCAGGATCGGTGGTCTTGGTCAGATAGGCGTTGGCGCCCATTTCCATCATTTTCGTGATCATTTCCTGGTCGTCGTACATCGTCAGTACGATGATCTTCAGGGCCTCATACTCCTTTCGGATCAGGCTGATGGCATTGATGCCGTCCACTTCGGGCATCCGGATGTCCATCAGGATCACATCAGGTAGTTTGAGCTGTAGTTTGTGTTGCAGGTCTTTTCCGTCTTCGGCCTCCCAGAGTATCTTAAGGTACTCTTTGTCTTTCAGCGCCATACGGATGCCATCCCTGAATATCTTGTGGTCATCAGCAATCGCCACTTTAATTTGTTGGGTGGACATTGGTCGTGAGTTTGCAGTTAATTTAATGGGGTATCGAGTCTGCGTAAAAGTACGCAATTTTAATCGAGACTAGCAAGTTTAAAGTTGTAAGCCAGCATCGCA
>JAEUVL010000585.1 GCA_016786965.1 Chitinophagaceae bacterium | reverse complement strand
GAATTGGAGAAAGCCAGCCGTTCTATTTCCATACCTGCGACCCTGCCATTTGAGAACTGGAAAGTAGATTTCCTTACTGAGTATATCATCAATGTTCATCACCAGTACCTGCGGCAGTCGTTGCCGGTCATCAGTGAACAGCTGGAACGCTTTGTGTCGGAACACCAGGGGAAGTACCCCCAGCTGGTGGAGCTGGAAACGCAGTTCCGCTATCTGCATAAAACGATGACGCCGCACCTGCAGCAGGAAGAGGAGATCATCTTTCCCTACATCCGCCAGATATCTCATGCTTATGAGAGCAGGGAAACTTATGCCAGCCTGCTGATACGCACCCTGCGCAAGCCGGTGGAAGAGATCATGCACCAGGAACATGATATACTGGAGAAAGTGCTGCGCAAATTCCGCTCACTTACTAATAATTATACTCCCCCGGAGGCTTCGTGCACCAGTCACCGACTGTCTTTCTCCCTGCTTCGGGAACTGGACAATGACCTGGTACAGCATGTGTACCTGGAGAATGAGATACTTTTTCCAAGGGCCATAGCTATGGAAAAGGAGCTGCTGGAAAGAAAATAAGCAGGCCAGCAGCACCGGCAATACCACTGCACATCGTAAAATGAAGGGCAGTCCGCTTCTTTGTCTTTCTGTACACCTGCTGGTGTATGACTGACCTTCTAATTTAGCTGTCAATCTTTTTTTATACTTAATTTGTTGCCGAAACTGCTTTTCTATGTTCAAATTAAACAGCCGCATCGTTACTGGATTGGCTTTTGCCGTTTTTGCGGCGGCCCTGGCGCTGGCTTTTCTTTTTAACAGCTATGAACTGGCGGTGAGCGGAATGCTGATCGTTATCCTGCTCACGGCTTTTATTCCGGGGTGGCGGTCTACGCTGGCAGCCGGGGTGGCTGGTATGATGGCGATGACCGCACTGGTACTTTACTTCAAGGATGATAAGAGCGATATTACCAAAGAACTGCTCTCGCAGGTTTATTCATTATTCGTGATCCTGTTTGCTGTTATCATTGTTTTTTACCTGAAGCGGTTGCAGCAGCGAATGGATTATGAGAAGACCCACATGTCATCCCTGTTTGAAAATGCAACGGAGGGGATTTTGCTTACTGATAAATCAGGTAAAATAGTGTTAGTGAATCCTGCAGCAGAAAGAATGTTTGGCTATACGGCCAATGAATTGCAGGGAGAGGAAATTGAAAAGCTGATCCCCCGGCGGTTTCATGGAAAGCATGTGGGACAGCGGGACGGATTTTATCAAAAACCCTCTAACCGTTCTATGGGCATTGGCAGAGACCTCTTTGCCCGGCGGAAAGACGACAGTGAATTTGCTGTAGAGGTGAGTCTCAGTCATTATAAGCAACGAAACGAAACGTTTGTGATTGCGTTCATTGTAGATATCACTGCCAGGAAAGAGATCGAACAAAACCTCATCCGCCAAAAAGCGGAACTGGAAAAGATAAGCAATGACATCCGCAAACTGAATGCAGACCTGGAAGGAAAGGTGGAGGAACGCACCATCATTCTGAAGGAAGCCCTGCAAAAACTGGAAGAATCGCAAATAGAACTAAGTGAGGCGCTGGATAAAGAACGGCAACTGAATGAGATCAAGAGCCGCTTTGTGTCTATGGCCTCTCATGAGTTCCGCACGCCGCTGAGCACTATTCTTTCTTCGGCCACCCTTGTATCCAAGTATCCATCTACGGAGGAATTTGAAAAAAGGGAGAAGCATATCCGCCGCATTAAAGATTCGGTGAACCATATGAACGAACTGCTGGAGGATTTCCTGTCGCTGGGAAAACTGGAGGAAGGCAAAGTGAGCATCACCGTTTCGCCCTTTGATGTAAAAGAGTTTACAGAAGATGTGGCTGATGAAATGAAAGCCCATTTAAAAGCGGGGCAGGATATTATTATCCGGTACGATGGCGATGCCCGCTTTACTACTGACAAGCGGATGCTGAAAAATATTTTGTTCAACATGCTGTCTAATGCTATCAAGTTTTCTCCAGAAGGCAAAGAGGTGTTTTTAACCACCCGTAATGCGAATGGTACCCTGGTGATAGCGGTGAAAGACCAGGGCATCGGCATACCGGAAGAAGATCAGCCGCATTTATTCTCCACGTTCTTCCGGGCCAAGAATGTAAGTAATATACAGGGCACCGGCCTGGGCCTGCCGATCGTAAAGCGCTATGTAAACCTGCTTGG
>JAEUVL010000581.1 GCA_016786965.1 Chitinophagaceae bacterium | reverse complement strand
AATAGCAGCCGTGGTGGGCAGTTGCGGTTCCACCTGTTCTATGGTTTTACCACCGGGATTGGTCAGGTAGAGTAATTTGGAATCAGGAGAGTACTCACAGGAAACAATACGGGCATTCGGCAGCACCACTTGTTTTGCATTAGAGATGATGCCGGTAGCATTATCAAAATCAAACAACTGGAAAAAGTTCGGCGCCAGTACGATCACATCCGGTTCAGGAAAATGGGTCTGGCACATTTGTTTGGCATCAGGACTTATTTTCAGCATACCATTATTCGTAGAAAAATGCTGGTCCATCACTATCCCGGCAGAAGATACCACAGGAGTTGTTTGCAATCCGCTGCAATTCACCAGCCAGGCCCGGAAGATATTTGAGTTGTTATCGTTGGTGATCACCCATACATCCGTACCGTTGGCATGCCGGGCGGCCACCATTCTTTCACTGCAGGAAGCAAAGAGCGGAACATTCTTGGTGATCACTTCCCCGTTGCCATTATCCCGTTTAATGTTCACAATGGAATAATTATAGCCGTTGGCAAAGGAGTTCTCGATCGCATCCGTGGTAAAAATGTAAAAAATGCTGTCATTGCCCGGCATCGGTACTATCACACAGGCCTGCACTGAAGAGATATTTCCTTTCAGCCCGTCGCCGTTCAGCATCACCTGGTGCAGGCGGTTGTACACCGTCACCCCGTTGGAATAGAAGAGCAGGCTGCCATCGCTGGCGCAAATGCTGCTGCAGCCTTCATTGGTATCCATGGCACCATCGGCCAGAACGGCCGGAACTGGTTGACTTCCATTGGTATTAAAATCAAGCCCGGCATGGCGGCCAAAGTACCAGATGTTGTTTTGTTGGGAATAAATATAAGGGGCCAGGAGTAATCCGGCGAGTAATATTAGTACGTTTCTATACATTGAATGGGTTACAAGTGTGTTCAAACCTATTAGGTATTCAAAATTGCTGCTTTTTTACCGTAATTAACAGCATAGGATAACTTTTGTGCAATAAAAAGAACGAATTTTACGATTTTTAGTTAAACTCACTGCAATTGAGCTGGTTATGCAGAATTTTATGTGTTGTTATTGTCTCACTATCCGGCCTTCCGAGCAGTGCACAAATACCGCTATCCAATAATGGCCAGCCCAACCTTCGCCAGCGGGTTTTCAAGGTAAATTCCGACAGTCTCCTGCTTGATACCGTAAGCATCGTGCCCGCTTCTTTCTCCGTTGCCTATATACCCGCCTCCGATTACCGGCTTGATTATGTAAATGCCAAACTGTACTGGAAAAAAAGACCCGCTGCCGACAGTGTATTGATCACCTACCGGGTATTTCCCTTTCGTCTCAGCGCCAGCACCCAGCGTCTCAGTTATGACAGTGTCATCAGCAAATTCTATGTAAAGCCTTTTGAATTCAACAATGGCCTTACCAGGGAGCAGCGGGGCGCCTTCGATTTTGGCACCCTGAAAGCCGAAGGCAGCTTCGGAAGGCAGATCGGTTTTGGCAACAGCCAGGATGCGGTGCTGAACTCCACTCTCAACCTGCAACTGAGTGGTATGCTCGGCGACAGTATTGAGATACAGGCCGCCATCACCGATAATAATATTCCCATACAACCCGATGGCTCCACACAGCAGCTCAATGAATTTGACCAGGTGTACCTCCGCTTCAGGAAACGGAGCTGGGAACTGAACCTCGGTGATATTGATATCAGGCAAAATCAAAGCTACTTTCTCAGTTTTTACAAACGAATGCAGGGCATCTCCTTTCAAACGAGCAACCGCATCTCAAAGAACATTAACTCAAAGACACTGGTGAGTGGCTCTGTGGCCAAGGGAAAGTTCAACCGGCAGATACTTGATGCATTGGAAGGCAACCAGGGCCCATACCGGTTGCGCGGGGCCAACAATGAATTCTTCTTTATCGTACTCGCCAATACAGAACGGGTATTTATTGATGGACAACTGCTGCAAAGGGGAGAGGACCAGGATTATGTCATCAATTACAATACGGCCGAGATCAGCTTTACTCCCAAAAGAATGATCACCAAAGACAGCCGCATACAGGTGGAGTTTGAATATGCCGACCGTAATTATCTTAATGCCAACCTCTACCTCGCACAGGAGTTTGACATCAGCAATAAACTAAAGATCAGGATCGGTGCCTTCAACAACAGCGATGCGAAGAACTCGCAGATCAACCAGGTACTGGACCCTAAACAAAAACAATTCCTGGCCGACCTTGGCGACAGCACACAGCGGGCCTTTTATCCCGCCGCTGCATTGGATGAAGAATTCTCCGCCGATAAAATATTGTACGAAAAGATCATCGTCAGTCCCACCGATTCCTTCTATCGCTATTCCACCGATCCACTGGTGGCCAAATACAGTTTATCCTTTGTAGATGTGCGCCAGGGCAACGGCAACTATGTGCCCGACTTCAACGGGGCCAATGGAAAAGTATATAAATACGTGGCGCCCATTGCAGGCATCAAACAGGGACAGTATGAACCTGTGCAGATTCTCGTGGCGCCCCGCAAGCAGCAGATCGTGAATCTCGGTATTGATTACACCATCAATAAAAGCACTCTATTAAAAACAGAAGTAGCCACCAGTGATAATGATGTGAACACCTATTCCGCTATTGATGATGGAGATGACAGGGGATGGGCGGCCAAACTGCAACTGACCAATGAAAAGGTGCTGTCGGCTACCAAAAAACTGCAACTCAATACCGCATTGGATTATGAATATGTGCAAAGCAAATTCAGGCCGCTCGAAAGATTACGGAATGTAGAGTTCAGTCGTGATTGGGGACTGGCCCTCAATACCGCAGCCTCACTCGCTGATGAAAGCATTATCAAAGCAGGGGCCACCCTTCGGGATAAGACCAGTCACAGTCTCTCTTACCAGTTCATCAACTATCACCGCAGTGATAATTATAATGGTTTCCAGAACTCCATCATCCACAACGCCGACTGGAAAGGCTGGATATTCAATAACCAGTTTGTGGTCACGAACTTTAATGCGCAAAATGATAAAGGTAATTTCCTCCGTCCGCAGATAGATATCAGCAAACGCTTCAAGCAATTCAA
>JAEUVL010000534.1 GCA_016786965.1 Chitinophagaceae bacterium | reverse complement strand
GAAATAGAGGTAAAAATAAGCCCCGACATATCAGGACAAATAACTGAACTGAATGTGGAGGAAGGCGATACGGTACGAAAAGGCGAGGTACTGGCCCGTATCTATGCAGATATTTATGCACTTCAGCGGGATGAGGCCGCCTCGAGGGTAAATCAGTCTGTAGCTACTGTAGATAACAGTAAAGCTGCTTTGGAATCATTAAAGTCTAACCTCGACCTGGCAAAACAGAACTACGACCGAAATAAAACACTTTATGATCAGAAAGTAATTTCTAAAGCAGAACTGGATCTGATTGAAAATACGCTGCGTTCTGCACAGGCTACTTACAATGCGGCATTGCAGAATATAAGAGGCCTGCAAGCCAATGTTCAATCCACCCAAACCGGTTTAAGCAAAGCCAACAAAGACCTTAGCCGTACTACTATTGTGGCCCCCATGGATGGGGTTATTTCATCTCTTAAAGTAAAAAAAGGGGAGAGTGTAGCAGGCAGCAGCTTTAATGTAGGTACAGAAATGATGACGGTATCGGATATGTCTGGTATTGAAGTACGAGTGGATGTAGGGGAAAATGATATTGTAAAAATAAGTATCGGGGATTCTGCTGATGTGGAAGTGGATGCTTATAATAACCGTAAGTTCAAAGGAGTGGTTACGAAGATCGCCAGCAGCACTAAAAGCTCTTCTGCGCTTACTTCAGCTAACGATGTAACTAATTATGAAGTAAGGATAAAGCTGGACGCAGCTACGTATAAAGATCTTACTAATAAAACATTCCCGTTTCGGCCCGGAATGAATGCCAGTGCAGATATCAAAACAAAAAGAGTGGACAATGTACTTGCTGTACCGATAGCGGCTGTAAATGCCAGGGTAAAAGGAAGTGATATGAACATGGCTGATAAGAAAAAAGAAGATAACGAGAGTAAAGGAGGTGAAGAGAACGATATTGTTGCTGTTTCAGATGATAATGAACTGGAGGAAGTGGTGTTTGTATTGCAGGCAGATGGCACAGTTAAAAAAGCGGTCGTGAAGTCGGGGATACAGGATATTAACTATATCGAAATACTCAGTGGTATTAAAGCTGGTGACGAGGTAGTGATCGGCCCTTATATAGCTATCAGCAAGAACCTGAAAGATGGGATGAAGGTAAAAGTAGTACCAAAGGACAAATTGTTTAATAAATAAAACAAAGCAGGAAGTATAAGTTTCTGACTTTAGTTTTCTGCTCGTTGTAAGAAGGAATCTTAAGGCCCTGTGTCTTGTAACTAAAACCTGTAACGAATGAACTTCGGAGTCATAGGCAGTGGCAGCTGGGCTACAGCTCTTACAAAAATATTAGCAGATGGCAGACACACTGTAAACTGGTGGATAAGAAATGCCGATACTATTAAATATATTCAAGAGCATCATCATAATCCTCATTACTTAAGCGCTGTAAAATTTAATGTTTCATTACTTGCTATGTCATCAGACATAAGACAGGTGATTCGCCAATCAGATGTGCTGATCATTGCAGTGCCATCTGCATTTGCAGAAGAGGTTTTAATAGGATTGAAATCAGAAGAATGGATTGGGAAGAAGGTCATTTCTGCGATCAAAGGGTTGCTGCCGGACAAGAATATCCTACTTAACTATTATTTACAGGAGGCTTTTGATTTGCCGCTAGACAATTATTTCGCTGTACTTGGACCTTGCCACGCAGAAGAGGTGGCCGAAGAAAAACTGTCTTATTTAACTATATCGGGAACCGATATAAGGACGGCTTCTGAAATATCTTCTCATTTTAATACTGACTATATCAATACTGTGGTCAATCATGACATACTGGGCGTACAGTATGCAGCAGTTCTTAAAAATATATATGCATTAGGGGCGGGAATTGCAGATGGTTTGAACTATGGCGACAATTTCCTGAGTGTTTACATCGCTAATGCTGCGGATGAAATGGCCGGATTTCTTAAGCAGTTTGGCGCTGAGCATATCACCGTAGGAGATCATGAAGGAGAAGATCCGGTCACACACCGAAAGACACCCAATTATGCAGCCTCAGTATATCTTGGCGATCTGTTAGTAACCTGCTACTCCCTGCACAGTCGTAACCGTCGCTTTGGACATATGATCGGAAAAGGCTACTCGCTGAAAGCAGCCCAACTGGAATTGAATATGGTGGCTGAAGGTTATAATGCTGCCAGGTGTATTTATAATATTAACAGATCGGTTGGTGCAGCGATTCCTATTGCTGAAACGGTCTACCGAATACTCTGGGAAGATGTTAAAGCCGGAGAAGGGTTTAAACGGATAGAACAAGTGCTGGTCTGATTTTTGAAACCCTGGATTTGTGATTTGATCTTTGGATTTAATATTATGCCCTATGCCTCTATCGTACCATGGATTTACTCCAACAGCCATTTTGTTAATGGTCTTGTGCCTCACTATACGGCAAGGCATTATTTACCTGAGACAACATAACAGAAGCCGTAAAATTTTTTAATTCGTTTACTCATCCTTTGGAGTAAAACTTTACCTTCACAGGTAATAAATAATTGCTCTCATGATCGCTTTTTTTCAAACAGTATTTTTAGTTGCATCGATTGTTCTTATCGTTTTGAATGTTCTCGATTTTAACAAATGGCAGGACGGAAGAAAAGAAGGAAGTACCAAGCCATATCCTATTAAATGGTTCAATTTTATCCTCACATCTTTGGTGGCACTTGGTTGTGCTTTAAATGTCATTTTATCCTGGATATTCTGACGTGTTAGTAAAAGAGTTCCGCCGCAATTCCATCTGCCAGTAATTTTCCTTCCCTGGTAAGAGAAAGAGAACGGTTCTTTTGTGACATCAATCCCGAGCGGATGAATTTTTCTGCCTTGGCCAATAGCTGTTCTTCGCCTACTGCAAATGCGGTTTTCAGCACCTCCATATTTATTCCTTCTGCTGTACGCAATGAGGTCATAAGGTACTCATTAAGTTGCTGTACAGGTGTCAGCACTTCTTTTTCAAGCGGGATAGTACCCTCCTGTATAGCGCTGTTGTACGACTGATTGTTGGAAATATTCCATTGTCTTTCTGTTCCATTGTATGAATGTGCAGAAGGACCCAGGCCAAGGTATTTTTTGGTTTTGCCATTGGCGTCAGCAGCCCAATAAGCTGCATTGTGGCGGCTCCGACGACCCGGTAGAGAAAAATTGGATATTTCGTAATGCTCATAGCCAGCCTCTTCAAGCCACTGCATTAATAAGAGGAATTGTTCAGATTGCTTATCCGGATCTATAGCAGTACTTTGACGAAGCCGTATCATTTTGTCGAGCGGAGTCTTTGGCTCCACCGTCAATGCGTAACAGGAAATATGCGGAATGCCCAGGGCAATGGCGGCATCTACATTTTTTTTCCATTTTTCATTCGTCAGATCAGGTGTTCCATAGATCAGGTCGATAGTGATATTTTCAAAATGTGTTATAGCAAGTTGCAAATTGTCAATAGCCTGCCTGGCAGAATGGGCCCTGTTCATCCATACAAGGTCTTCTTCAAAAAAACTCTGGATACCGATGCTGAGCCTGTTCACCCCGGCTGTTTTCCATCCTATAAGCTTTTCTGCTGAAATATCATCCGGGTTAGCTTCCAGGGTTATCTCCTGCCCATCTGCTACTTTGAAAACAGTTTTAATACCATCAATCATCTTTTTTATTTCATCAACCGTACATAAACTGGGGGTGCCGCC
>JAEUVL010000492.1 GCA_016786965.1 Chitinophagaceae bacterium | reverse complement strand
AGGCACGCCAAAGTTGATATTAGCAGCGATGCTCTTGCCGTCGATCTTGCCTGCATGCTCATAATCTTTATGCAGGTTGGGTTCGTAAGCGGTATTGAATTTTGGATCGAGGTAACCGGCCACACCAATGGTGCCTGTTACTTTGTTGATATTCTTTTTAGTAATGAGGTTGATCACACCGGCAATCGCATCAGACCCATATTGGGCAGAGGCGCCATCTCTTAATATTTCCACCCGGTCAATAGCGAAGGAAGGAAGAGAGTTGAGGTCAGTACCGGTATTACCGCGGCCTCTTGTGCCAAACACGGCAACGAAGGCCGTCTGGTGGCGGCGTTTGCCGTTTACTAATACAAGAGTTTGATCGGGACCAAGTCCACGCAGGGTGGCCAGGTCAATATGATCGGCACCATCGCTGCCGCTTTGTTTATTATAGTTGAAAGAAGGAGCTGCATAGTTAAGCACGGAGGTTAGGTCCATGCGGGCAGTGGGGGCCGTGGCGGCTGATACGTTGATCACATCAACGGGGGCAGTTGTCTCTGTTTTCACCCGGCCAAGGCGGCGGGTACCAACGAGTACTACCTGGCCCAGTTCTTCTATTGCCTGTTGCAGTGATACCCGGATAGTGCCGGTGGCTGCTACTGTTTGTGTAACATAACCTACGGATGAAATTTCGAGTTGATCATCTGTACCGGTTTGTAATGTAAAGCTGCCATCCGCACCGGTGACGGCCGTTTTACCGGTCTTTTTTGATTTGACGGATACGCCGGCGAGTGGGAGACCGTTAGGATCTAAGATGGTTCCGGAAATGGTTTGTTGCGCAAGTGATACGAGCCCTGTAAATACAATGGCCAGGGCCAGGAGAAGAGCCTTCCTCATACTAGTTTGTTTTGGTTAAAGAAATGATGGATTAAATATAATGGAAAATTAACAGGTGGCGTGGTATAGCGGGATAAAATGAAAGAGATGTGTGGAAGTGGTGGAAAAGCGGGGGATACATGAAAGGCAGGCGGCACCAATTGTACCTGTTCAATACAATTCTCCTGCCGGGCAATATAGATACAGGTAGCCACTAATGGTGTTGATGAATACAATTAGGAGTAAATGCTTATGTGGATCATTCTGCCGTCGCCGCTGCAACAGTCTGCATAATTGTTTTGCCGGGATAGGCTTCCAGCGCTTTCTCCAGGCAATCCATTGCGGCGTTAAGCGCATCAAGGTTTAGCACATAGGCCAGTCGTACTTCATTTTTACCCAATCCGGCCGTGCCATAAAAACCGGTAGCAGGTGCCAGCATTACGGTCTGCTCATTGTAAGAGAATTCTTCCAGCAACCACTGGCAGAATTTATCACTGTCGTCGATCGGTAGTTTAGCGATGGCATAAAAAGCCCCGCCCGGGTTGGGGCAATACACACCGGGCATTGCATTGAGCCGGCTTACTAACAGATCTCTCCGGCGCAGGTACTCAGCTTTTGGTGCATCGAAATAGCTGGCGGGCAGGTCCACCGCTGCCTCCCCCATTATCTGTGCGAGTCCGGGGGGACTTAGCCTTGCTTGCGCAAATTTCATCGCTGCATCATACACGGCCTTGTTCTTAGTGACAAAGGCCCCGAGCCTTGCCCCGCAGGCACTGTATCTTTTGGAGATAGTATCCATCAGCACCACATGTTGTTCCAGTCCGCTAAGGTGCATGGCGCTTACATATTCGCCATCATAGCAAAATTCCCTGTATGCTTCATCGCTGAAGAGGTAAAGATTGTATTTGATACAAATGAGTTTCAGCGCTTCCATTTCTTCGCGGCTGTAGAG
>JAEUVL010001036.1 GCA_016786965.1 Chitinophagaceae bacterium | reverse complement strand
TTTTTTGAAAAGTATTCGATTTGAGGCTTCATATACCCAATGCTCCCGCCGTTGCCGTGAAGAAGTACCAGCGGTTCGCCCTGACCGTATAGTTCATAATACTGCTTCGCTCCGTTTATGGTGATGAAGCTTCCTGCCGCCCGGTTGTTCCCATAGTCGATCGTGTTCAGGGCGGTTTGAGCGGCAGCCGGATGCTGCAAGATGAAAGTGAACAATAGAAGCAGACTGCTTTTAAGGGGGCTCATGGTTCGGGTTGATGTATCGGTGAAGGGGATGGATCTTGATCCTTCAGGGTTCAGAAGTTAGTAGAGCATTTGATCCGCGCTGAAGTTAGTGAAAGCGGGACTGGGTTTTGGACATAAGTGAATGATGAAAATATTTTTTTCCGTTCAAAGGGTTTTACTTTTTAACCAGTATCGATCAGGAGAACGCCGAGGCCTCGTTTTTCACAGACAAATAAAACCAGGCGGATGGAGTTCTTAGGTCCGCAGGATCTTTTCCATGGCCTTTCCTTTGGCCAGTTCATCCACCAGTTTGTCCATGTAGCGAATTTTTTGCATCAGTTCATCCTCGATGTCTTCCACCCGGTACCCGCAGATCACTCCTGTGATTTTGGAGGCGTTCGGATGGAGATGCGGAGCCTGCGCAAAAAAGGTTTGGAGATCGCTCTTGTTATCGATGTGCACCTGCAGGCTTTGCCGGTCATAGCCGGTAAGCCAGCAGATGACGGCGTCCACCTCTTCCCGGGTCCTTCCCTTTTTTTCGGCTTTTTGAATATACAGCGGGTAGACCGAAGCAAAAATGATTTTGTAGATGCGTTGGGTGTCCATATTCTAGAGGGTGGTTTTTGTCATGCGTATATCCCTTCGTGAGGCGTTTCCATACTGCTATACTGTATATTGAAATGCCCGTGAAGTGGTTGAAACCCGAAGGATTGTTGAATTCGCATCTGTTGTTACCTCACGGAGTACTTAGAGGTCTGCACCCTTTGGTTGGTTGATTGCAGCATGGATAGGATCAGTCAGGGTCATGCGAAGCCATACTAAACCAAGTATTCCTGCTGCCAATGAGGCAACCAGGATGGCAATTTTTGATTGTATGATCAGGCTTTGATCATCAAAAGCAAGCAGGGTTATGAAGATAGACATGGTGAACCCGATTCCGCTTAAAAATCCAACCCCAATGACGTGTTTCCATTTTATATCGTGTGGTAAAGCGCAGAGTCCAAGTGAAACGCTTAGGTATCCGAACAGAAAGATTCCAAGTGGTTTGCCGAGCGTAAGTCCGGTAATAATACCCATGCTGTTGGGCCCGGTTAAACCATTTTGCCATCCTGTGTCAATGGTGATACAGGTGTTCGCCAAAGCAAAAAGAGGGAGGATAATAAACGCCACCGGTTTGTGCAGGACATGTTGAAGAAGATAAGAAGGGGATTTTTCACTGCCATCTCCGAACGGGATAGCAAACGCCAGTAAAACACCTGTGATGGTTGGATGTACACCTGACTTTTGCATCAAATACCACATGACAATCCCGCCAATCAGATATGGAATGAGATTATGAAATCGCAGCCTGTTGAGGAGGAGAAGCAGAACGAAAACTCCGAGTGCTGCAAAAAGATGGGTAAGTGACAGTGAACCCGTGTAGAAAATAGCAATAACCAGAATGGCTCCAAGATCATCAATTACAGCTATGGCGGTCAGTAAAACCTTAAGAGATGCAGGAACACGGTGGCTTAAGAGTGAAAGTATTCCGATGGCAAAGGCAATGTCTGTAGCCATCGGAATGCCCGCACCAGCCTGCGTCTCTGTGCCGAAATTGAAAAGTAAAAACAGGCCGGCAGGGAAAAGCATTCCGCCCAAAGCTGAAACAACCGGAAGCGCTGCATTTTTCAAATTTGAAAGTTCTCCTTTGTAAATTTCCCTTTCAAGCTCTAA
The DNA here is from genome assembly GCA_016786965.1 of Chitinophagaceae bacterium. Lineage (GTDB taxonomy): Bacteria > Bacteroidota > Bacteroidia > Chitinophagales > Chitinophagaceae > JJ008. The sequence continues at coordinate 2,081 of JAEUVL010001036.1, read as the reverse complement.
GCCGATGAGCAGAAAGAATACAGTCATCAGTCCGTCATTCAGCCAATGTGTGGAGCTATGTCCGCTTATCTGAAATTGCCAGAATTGCAAGTACTCCTGCTGAAGGTATGAGTTAGCAATAAAAACTGAAATCGCAGTACAGAAAATAAGCAGGAGGCCACCGGATTTCTCGCTGTCGAAGAACTCATTAAAAAGGCGTGTTAGTTTCATGTATTGCGCCATTCGATCAGGTCATTGATAGATCCATGAAATTCCAGGGATGTCGCTGGCCAATGTGGTCCTGAATTTTCTGTTGGCTTAAAAGTATAAATTTTCCGTTTAGGGTGCTGGTGCTGGTGCGGATTCCTAGCCGGAGTATTCGGTTTTCGTCACATTATAGCTTCGGGCTGATCAGAGGTTTGTAGGCATTCATGATGCACAGGAGGTTTCCAGGGATTAGTCCTGCCCGGTACATATTGTCCCTGCGCCGATACGGTGGTGTGATTTTCAGCAACGGTAGAAGGAGGTTTATGCAAAAAGTAGATTTCACTGGATTTTTTTATAACCAAGGCTCCTTATCAGGAGGTTTTGTTCAGTCTCAAAGTAGACTTTTGCCTTCAAAATAGAACAATTTTACGGCAATGTAGAGCAGGAAAAGGCCGATCAGAACGCTCGCTTCAGATAGTGAAATGCCTTTTTTTGAACGGAGAAACAACAAAACCATTACGGTTACAAAAAATAAATAAGGCAAGTCGAATTTCAAAAGATTACTTTCGATATTCGTTGTACTAATTACTCCTCCAAGACCAATTGGAATCAATCCGTCAAAAATATTGCTTCCGATAATGTTTCCGACCGACATGCCGGCCGATTTACGGATGGCGGCTCCTACTGAAACTGCCAGTTCAGGTAGACTGGTGCCCAGTCCAATGATAACAATTCCTACAAAGGATTGCGCAACCCCCCATTTTTCGGCAAGAGAAAGCGCGTTTTTTACCACCAGGTGTGACGATGCTATCAATATGGAAAAACCGGATATCATCAGGAGTGCCATTACCGGATTTGAATAATCCTTACCAGCGGAATTGTCGTCGCTATGTTCAGGTTGATTTTTCAACAACAGGATGTAATACAGCAGATACGCTGACAACAAAATTCCACCCTCCGGACGGGTAATGATTCCGTCGCTGCCAAAGGCAAATACCAGAATTAATGAAGAAAGCAAGGCAATGCCATCGCGCCACAGATCCCTTTTTTTTATGGTGAAATTCAGAAACAATCCAGCTACACCCAGTATGAATGTCATCTGGCTGATGCAGCTTCCGATGGCATTCCCGGTAATAATTCCGGAGGATTCAGTTCCATGCAGGTGAAGGAGGGAGGCTTTGACCGTTATAAATACTTCCGGAAGGTCAGTCCCAATGGCCAGTATGGCTACTCCAACAAATGAATGGGACAGGTTGAATCGTTTCGCAAATCCGGTGGCAGCGTTCATGATCCATCTCGTTCCAATCCATAATCCAACTAATCCGATAGCGATGAATAGCATGTCCGGTTATTTGAAGTGTTATTGTATGGGTGTCTGTTTAATTGGGCGGAGAGGACGAAGCTGAAAACGCATTTGCCGTGCGGAACACCGACTTAAGGGTTTGTTGAATCCACTCACGTTTTCGTGGTTCTTTACATCGGTTTCGCTCTTGTCAGGGAGTAATGTCGCCATGGCTGCTTTTGTTTATTCTTTTCCTTCCTGGTGGCCCATTCGATCATCCCAAACCAATGGCTACTTTTCCCCGGGTACGCAGGGCTTCAATGTGCCGGATCGCCGCCGGAATCTCCTGGTAGGGGTAGGTCTTTTCGATGTGCACCTTTATTTTCCTGTCCTGTATCCAGGCCGCCAGCGTCTTCAGATTCCGGGGGGGTGCTTCGGCGGTGAACTGGGCCAGAGGGAATCTGCTAAAAGCGTGTTGGTTGATTTCGTTCATGAACCGGTCATCAAGTATACGCAAAAAGCGGGAACTAAACCATCTTCCGCTCACCATGGTCCACAGCAGGGTAATTGACTTCCAGGAGCAGGTGCTGTTCACACGGGTGGAGAAAAATGC
>JAEUVL010000454.1 GCA_016786965.1 Chitinophagaceae bacterium | reverse complement strand
CCAAAAGAATAAAACAGAATGTGGAGTTTCTCCAATATAGCGAACCAATTGCATGAATGGTTGAACAACAACTTCAACCCCACCATGACCCTCATCATCGAAATGGTGATCGCCGGGGTGGCGGTTATCGGGTTATTTGCTGCATTGGGATTGGTATTGGTGATCATGGAAAGAAAAGTATCCGCCTGGATGCAGATCCGCCTCGGACCAAACCGGGTAGGACCAAAAGGAATGCTCCAGTCATTGGCCGATACCTTAAAATTATTGGTCAAAGAAGGACTCACACCCAATGGCGCAGACAAATTCTTATTCAACCTGGCCCCCTTCATCGCCATGATAGTGGCCATGCTGCTCATGGCACCGATCGCCTTTGCCAGCAACTTTCAGTTCTGGGATCTTAATATTGGTGTCCTGTATGTTTCAGCCGTCTCCTCCTTAATGGTCATCAGTATATTAATGGCCGGCTGGGCCAGTAATAATAAATATTCATTGATGGGTGCCATGCGCAGCGGCGCACAGATAGTCAGCTACGAATTATCCGCCGGGCTGTCTGTATTAGCGGTCATTGTACTGGTCGGCGACTTGCGGGTATCAGAGATCATCGAATCACAACGCAATGGCTGGTGGATATTCAAAGGACATATTCCAATGATCATCGCCTTCATCATATTTATTATTGCCGTAACGGCAGAAACCAACCGGGCACCCTTTGATCTCGCCGAAGCCGAATCAGAATTAACCGCCGGCTTCCACACCGAATATTCAGGAATGAAGTTCGCCCTGTTCTTCCTGGCAGAATATGTAAATGTGTTCATTGTATGCGCCATCGGCGCTACCCTATTCCTCGGCGGCTGGATGCCTTTTCATATCGGCAACTGGACCGGCTTTAATCATGCGATGGATTATATACCATCAAGTGTATGGTTCTTTGGTAAAACGTTCTTCCTCATATTCGTTATCATGTGGTTCAGGTGGACATTCCCCCGTTTGCGGATAGACCAATTGCTGAACCTCGAATGGAAATATTTATTACCCATCAGTATGATTAACCTCCTGGTGGTAACGGCGATGGCGATATTGGGGTGGCATTTCTAGTGAATAATGAATAATGAAAAGTGAATAGTTAGTGCAAGTGACATATAGGTTGTAGGAAACTTCCCCTCCCTGGAGGGGCGAATTGAAAGTATTTAGTTCTTTAGTGAATTGGGGTGGGTTATTTTGAACCCGGCTGCAGTACCTTGATTGAGCTTCCGTTGCGTCGCACTCTTCATCGTTCTGTTCGCTATTCATCAATCGTAAACTAACTCGTAGCTCATAGCATAAATAATGTTTATAGTAAAATATATAAAAGAAGTCTTCGGAGCGGTAAAGTCGCTGGCCACCGGTATGAAGCGTACCCTGTATTATTTTACGCATCATAAGGAGATCATCACCCAGCAATACCCGGACAACAGGGAAACGCTGAACCTCCCGGAACGCTTCAAAGGCGAAGTGGTGATGCCGCACAACGAGAACAATGAACACCGCTGTACCGGCTGTCAGGCTTGCGAGCTCGCCTGCCCGAACGGTACCATCAAAGTGATCTTTAAAAACGAAGTAAATGCAGAAGGCAAGAAAAAGAAAGCCATCGATAAACTGGTCTATCACCTGGAGCTATGCACCATGTGCAACCTGTGCATCGAGGCCTGCCCTTCCGATGCCATCAAAATGGCGCAGACATTTGAGCACAGTGTGTTTGACAGGAATGAACTGACAAAAATTTTAAATAACCCCGGCTCTAAAATCATGGATGGCGTAGAATAATGACTGGATCAATTATCATATTTTATTTACTCGCAGCATTAACGCTGGGCTGTGGGATATTGGCTGTTTCCACCCGGCAGATATTCAGGGCAGCTATCTATTTACTGTTCGCTTTGATCGGTATCGCCGGTTTGTATTTCTGGCTGGAGTATGAATTTATTGCCGCTGTACAGATCGTTGTATATGTAGGAGGCATCGTCGTACTCATCATTTTCTCTATTTTCCTCACGCACCAGGCCGGAGAAAAACTACCCCGGCAGAGACTGGACAGAAAGATATTTGCCGCTCTCGCAGTTTTTTGTGGCTTTGCACTAACGATGCTGCAGGTGTACCAGCATGAATTTTATGGATCAGAAGATACCGGTGAAGCACCAACAGTAGCCAATATTGGCCGGCGGATGCTGAAAGTGGATGATGGGGGCTATGCCCTTCCCTTTGAAGTGATCTCGATATTGTTGCTGGCCGCACTCATCGGTTGTATTGTCATCGCCCTGCGGGAAAAGAAAGAAATAAAAGAACTGCCACAAAGACCCGAAGACAAAAAACCTTAGTGCCTTTGTAGCTATAATAATAAACAATGGAACCCGGATTATACCATATTCTGTTTATCAGTGCAGCGCTGTTTTTTATTGGCGTCTACGGTTTTCTTACCCGTCGAAACCTGATAACAATGCTCATGAGCATTGAACTCATCCTGAACAGTGTGAACCTGAATTTCATTGCATTTAATAAATACCTGTGGCCAGGAAAAATGGACGGCTTGTTCTTTACACTTTTCATTATTGCCATTGCCGCCGCTGAAGCAGCTGTGGCTATAGCTATCATTATTAATTTATACCGGAGCCATCAATCCATTGATGTAGAAAACGCAGAAGACCTAAAGTATTAAACCAATATGCCCAACGCAACTATCATAGCATTAATTCCTTTGTTGCCGCTTGCCGGATTCTTATTGCTGGGCCTTTTCGGCAGAAAATACCTCAGAGCAAGTTCCGGTCTTATCGGAACAGCCCTCTTACTTACTTCCACCATCCTGGCCCTGTACGTGGCGTATGAATACTTTTTTGTAGTGGGCAAAGTAGAGGGGGTGTACCAGAAATTAGTCCCTCTGCAACTGACCTGGCTGGAATTCTCCAAAGGCGTTTCAATAGACATGGGCATCATCCTCGATCCCATATCTGTAATGATGCTGGTGGTGGTCACCTTCGTTTCACTGATGGTGCATATTTACAGTCTCGGCTACCTGAAAGGTGAAGAGAGATTTCCTACTTATTATTCATTCCTTGGCTTGTTCACTTTCTCTATGCTGGGCCTCGTAATGGCTAGCAATATTTTCCAGATCTATATTTTCTGGGAGCTGGTTGGTGTATCCTCTTTCTTACTCATCGGCTATTACTACGACAGGCCAAGCGCAGTAGCCGCTTGCAAAAAGGCATTTATCGTAACCCGCTTTGCCGACCTTGGCTTTCTGATCGGCATATTAATATTATCCTTCAGCTCAGGCACATTAGATTTCGCTACACTGATAGACCGGCTCACCACACCCGGTTCACCAGAAGCCGCCAACGCAGTAGCGCATACTTTCCTCGGTGCATCTGCCTTAACGTGGGGAGCCGCTCTCGTCTTTATCGGCGGAGCCGGCAAAAGCGCCATGTTCCCGCTGCATATCTGGTTGCCCGATGCGATGGAAGGCCCTACTCCTGTTTCTGCATTGATACATGCTGCCACCATGGTGGTGGCCGGTGTGTATTTAGTAGCAAGGCTGTTTCCCATTTTTGCCATCACCACCCCCGCTGTGTTAGAAATGATCGGATGGGTGGGTGCTATATCAGCCATTATCGCCGCTATCATTGCCTGTACGCAAACGGATATTAAAAGAGTATTGGCCTTCTCCACCATGTCGCAGATCGGCTACATGATGTTTGCCCTCGGTGTATCTGGCTATGGCGGCGAAGCCGGTCTGGGTTATACCGCTTCTATGTTCCACCTGTTCACCCATGCCATGTTCAAAGCATTACTCTTCCTGGGTGCTGGTGCGGTGATACATTATATTCATAGCAATGACATGAAGGATATGGGTGGCTTAAGAAAATTCCTGCCAATCACTCACTTCACATTTTTAATTGCTTGTTTGGCCATAGC
>JAEUVL010000436.1 GCA_016786965.1 Chitinophagaceae bacterium | reverse complement strand
GGCTAGGTTTGATTCTGCTGCGGATGTGAAAGCATTTTTGCTTAGCGAAGGGGTAACTAATTATTACGATGGTTATATAAACGGAAAAACAATACAGATAGCACTTAAAGATTCTATTTTCAGAACACCAGTAGGAAGCGTATATGGTCCATATCTTGATGGAGGAAGCTATGTACTGGCAAGAGTAGAAGGTGTAAGGCAAATGCCAGATACAGCAAAAGCCCGGCATATACTTATCAGCACAGACCAGGGGCGTGATTCAGCTACAGCGTATAATTTAGCTGACAGTATAAGGAAGGCTATCGCAGGTGGTGCCAACTTTGATACACTTTGTGCCAAATACTCTGATGACGGAGGAAGTAAAGACAAAGGCGGTGTGTACGATGATGTTCCTTCAGGAAAAATGGTAGGAGAGTTTAACGACTTTATGTTCCTGCAGCCAGTAGGCTCCAAAGGGATTGTAAAAACAGAATTTGGCTATCATTATATGGAGGTAATGTCGCAAAAAGGTGGAGGTGCCGGTTATAAAGTAGCGTATCTGCCGAAAGAGATTTTTGCCAGTAAAGAAACAGATGCAAGAGCACAGGAGAATGCACTGAAGTTTGCAGGCGACTGTAAAGACATTAAATCCTTTGATGAAGTATATGAAAAGGAGTGGAAGGCAAAAGGGTTCACCAAAGCGGTGGCAACAAATATTACCCCAAGCTCATCACAAGCAGGAAGCGCTGGTAATTCAAGAGCTCTTGTGTTGGCTATTTATAAAGCAAAACGTGGTGAAGTGCTTAAACCCGAATTAGTAGATAATAATTGGGTAGTGGCTGTCGTAACAGAAGTTCAGGAAGAGGGCACAATGAGTGTGGCAAAAGCAAGAATGTATATAGAGCCAATGCTTCGAAATAAAAAGAAAGCAGAACTGCTAAAGCAAAAAATTGGCAAGGTAACAACACTTGAAGCTGCTGCAACAGTATTGGGTGGAAAAGAAATCATTACTGCTGACAGCATCCGCCTGAGTTCTCAAACAAATAATAAGATTGGTTATGAGCCACGCATCAGTGGTGCCGCATTCAACCCAGCAAATAAAGGAAAAGTGATCCCAGAGGCACTGGAAGGTGTAAACGGTGTGTATGTGGTAAGAGTAGACGATGTGACCACCACGCCTGTGACCAACGGCGATATCACCAGCCAGCGAAAAGCCCAGGAGGCTCAGCAACGCCAGGGAGTTCAAAATCCACAAAGCCCTTCTTACCCATTAAACGCTTTGCGCAATGCAGCAACGGTAAAAGACAAGCGTTCCAGAAGAATGTAAAATACAAGTCAACCCAAGGAATTTGTAACCCCGAAGCGTATAAAAAGGCTTCGGGGTTTGTTTTTCATATTTCGAAAACAATAGCCCATACCAAAACGTTATTTTTGTGATGAGCCTTTCAGATATACGGTTAATGATCAAATAATGAATGAACCCTTTATAAATAAAGTAGCAGAAAGCGGGTTGATAACGATTGACCTTGAAAGCTGGTATCCGAAGGATGAAACAGCTGTATTTGATATGAAGGACTATCTGTTCATGGGTATGATATTAAAAGAAAAGGACTTTCGGGAAGCATTAAAAAAAATTGATTGGTCTATCTATCAAGATAAAAATGTAGCTATTACCTGTACTGCGGATGCTATAATTCCTGTGTGGGCTTATATGCTTGTAGCGGCCTACCTACAACCTGTAGCCAGCGATTTTATCATGGGTGATGAGAAGGAGCTGCACAAATCCCTTTTCCTGAAAAAACTAGCTGCAATAAACATAGGCGAATACGCAGATAAAAGAGTGGTAATAAAAGGCTGCGGAGAAACCCCGATAGCTGATTATGTATATATGGAAATAACAAAGCTGTTGCGGCCTGTTGTAAAAAGCATTATGTACGGAGAACCTTGCAGTACAGTGCCGGTATATAAGAAGAGGTAGATATCTCTCTTCGGACAGCAGGCGATGGTATTTTCTAAAAGCTATTTTATTGAAGCACACCTTAGCGATTCATTGCCTGAGAGCCCGTGGCTTTACTAAAACCATCCCCGTTTACGAAACATCCACAGCATGGCCACCGGAATGATGAGCATCATGCTCACCGCTGTATAAAACCCCCAGCGCTGGTGGAAGAAGTTTACATTCTCGTCGAAGTTCATTCCAAAAATACCACCAATGACAGTGGCGGGCGCCAGCAAACAAGTAACTATTGCCATTACTTTCATCACTTCATTCATCTTCATGTTCACGTTGTTGATATGCAGGTCGTGTAAACTTACCATCACATCACGATAGTTGTCCGAAAGATCAATGGCTTGTACAATATGATCGTATACGTCTTTATAATATTTAATATGCCGGTCTTCGATTAATTCACTTTCAGTACGCAGGAAGCCATTTACCAATTCCCGTACGGGAGAAATATTTCTTTTTAATACGATCAGCTCCTTGCGAAGTTGTGTAATATGACTGAGTGCCCTTGGATTATTAGCCCGGGTTACCTCTTCTTCCAACTCTTCAATACGGTCGCTTAGTTTTTCCATTACAGTGAAATAGTGGTCCACGATCATATCAAGCAATGTATAGCATAGATAATCGGCTGGTCTCTGTCTTATTTTAGAGTGTGCTGTTTTCAGATTTTTTCTAACCGGTGTAAAAACATCCCGGTGTGCGTCCTCCTGGAAGCTGATAACCACATCTTTGGCCAGAATGATGCTGATCTGCTCTTGTTCCACAGAATTCTTGGTTTCATTATAATACAGCATGTTCAAAAGGCAAAAAATGCTGTTATCGGCTTCGTCAAGCTTTGGTCGT
>JAEUVL010000388.1 GCA_016786965.1 Chitinophagaceae bacterium | reverse complement strand
GAATTTGAGGCTATTTGGCCTGTATGATCTTAGCATTTTTCATCAGGGTACTATGGCAGATCTTGGGTATTGTATGACCGATAGATTACCGGTTCTATTTTTTCTTATCCTTCCAAACGGTGAACTGCCTGGAGATGGTGAAGCCCCAGCGAAACTCGCCATCACCCCATGAGGTAACGGTGCGGGGAATAAACCTGTTTTCGAGTATTTCTGTGGCATTGGTAAAATTGAGATGAAAAACGTGGCGGCCGGTTACCAGCTCGAGCCCTATACCGAGCGGGTCAGAAAACTTGATATTTTCTCTAACGGAAAAAGAGTCTTTACTGCTTTGAGAGCGGAAGGGATGAAAATAATCAACAAGGATATTTACCCTGCCTGATACTGGTATGCGGACAGCGCCGCCGAGTGCAAAGATCGTTTTCTGATCGTAGGAGATGGAATAGCCGCGGGTGACCAATGTGGGGTTTAGCTGCACACTGAACTTTCCCATTTTGCGGGCCAGTATTACCTGAAACACATTGCTGGTACGCTCCGATATTCCTTTGTAGCTATGATCCAGGTTTGGCGTTGTGCTTGCGGTGTTCGATGCGACCACGGCATTGGCGTATAAGGCTATGGATACGGGGTGTGAAGGGTCGTTTTCTAATTGTTGTAATAACTGGTACTTCAATCCCATTTCCCAGAGTCGTTGTTGTTTGCTGGCTCCTTTGGAACGGGCGAGGGTGAGGTCCAGTTTTTTCCCAATGCCTGTTTGAAAGGCGATGCGTACATCGACATTGTTGTCGAGACCGAAAAAGTTCTTTAACCCGCCAAAGTCGCCGGCGATGTCTCCAAAATTGTGTGTGACCTTGAATTCCATCTTGCCTTTGCCCACGGTTTCGGTGGTATTGGCATTGATGACTTTTTGTGAGTTAAATATCTCGACGGGCTTTTTTTCCTGTGCCGAGATGCTGACAGTAACCGTAAATAATAAAGGGAGTAAAATTGATTTCATAACTGTTGGTTTGGTAACAGCTCTAAATCGGTTCCGCCCTGGGGAAGGTTGCTTTAATTTGCCTGTATAGAGGCAAACCATGCTTGCCAGGATATTTCTTTTCTATTCTTACTGAGCTATTTTAAAGACGCTATGATCTCTTCTGCGTGTGTTTTGTTCTTTGGACGAAGAAATATCTTTCGAATAATGCCTTTTTCATCAATCACAAAAGTGGTGCGTAAAACACCCATGTAGTGATGTCCGAACATTTGCTTTTGATCCCACACGCCGTACTTTTCCAGTATTTTATGTGTGGTATCTGCTATTAAGGTGAAAGGCAGGTTGAATTTAGTTTCAAACTTCTTATGCTTTTTTGCATCGTCGGGACTTACCCCAATTACCTCGAAGCCGTGCTTCTTCAACAGGCTGTAATTATCTCTCAGGTTACAAGCTTGTATGGTGCAGGTAGGCGTGTCGTCTTCCGGGTAGAAGTACAACGCTATTTTCTTCCCTTTATAATCAGCGAGGGAAATTTTTTTCCCGTCCTGATCGATACCTGAAAATGCCGGGGCTTTGTCGCCTTCTTTTAAAGTTATCATTGTAAAACGCTGAATTAAGGATGTTCAAATTGACTTGCAGAAAATTATTTCTTCTTTTTTGTCGTTGCCTTTTTAGTGGCAGTGCTTTTCTTTTTGGGGTCTGTCTTTTGGGTACCTGTTTTCTTGCTGCTGGTCTTGCCTTTTTTCACCGTTTTCTTTTTGGGTGGTGGTGGCGTGTAGGGATTGCGCCTGAACCACCATTCTTTTGTGGTGACATTGCCTACGAGGTCTTCGGCTATCACTTTTAAATGATGAATGCCATACGGGCATCGTTCATCGAACTTATATATCCAGTTGCGGCTTTTATCATTGGTGAAGCGGACCCACTGGCTATCTAATTCCACCCGGAATTTTTTTACTCCAAAATTA
>JAEUVL010000274.1 GCA_016786965.1 Chitinophagaceae bacterium | reverse complement strand
CCAGGAATGTCTTTTACTATCCCAAGCTCATAAAACTTTCGGACATTGGCTTCGCCGAAGCCGCGGATATCCATGGCGTCTTTACTTACAAAATGAATGATCCGTTCCACTACCTGTGCCGGACATTCAATATTGATACAGCGCCAAACGGCTTCTTCCTCTTCTTTGAATAATTTACTCTTGCAAACAGGGCAGGTGGTTGGGAAAATGATCTTCTTTTCTTTTCCCGTCCGGGCATCGGGCAATGATTTTACAATTTGCGGTATCACATCACCAGCCCGTTCTATCAGTACGGCATCGCCGATGCGCAGGTCCTTTTCTTTTATATATTCTTCATTGTGTACAGAAATACTGCTGACGGTAACGCCACCTACACCCACTGGTTCAAGTTTGGCTACAGGAGTTACGGCGCCGGTCCTTCCAACCTGGAATTCGACACCCAGTAGTTTGGTAGTGCCTTGTCTTGCTTTAAATTTATAGGCAATGGCCCAACGGGGATGGTGGGAGGTCATTCCCATTTTTTCCTGCAGGGCAATGTTATTCACCTTTATTACCATGCCATCGATCTCATAAGGGAGGTCATCTCGTCCGGCTTCAAAATCACTGCAATATTTTATCACGCCTTCAATGCCATTAAATATCTGCTTCTCTTTTTCTGGGCTGCGAAAGCCGAGTTCCCACAGTAATGCGAGACTGCCGGAGTGGGTGGTCAATTCAACCGGGATCTTTTTGCCAGGCAGCAACGAGTAATAGCTGACATGGTATACGAAAGCCTCCAGGTTTCTGCGGGCTGCTTCTTTCGGATCTTTGATGCGCAGTGTACCGGCTGCAGCATTGCGGGGGTTGGCCAATGGGGTCAATCCCTGTTCAGCCAGTTTCTCATTGTACTTCGCAAAATTGTTTTTATTGATTAGTACCTCACCTCTTATTTCTACCTGTTGCAATCCATAGTCAGAAAACTTTGCAGATAAAGGAATGGTGCGGATCTGTTTGATATTGGTGGTCACTTCATCGCCTTCCACCCCGTCGCCACGGGTAGCGCCACGGGTAAGCATATCATTTTCATAAATAATGGAAATACTACCGCCGTCAAATTTTGGCTCTACGCAGTATTCAATCACGGGCAGGCCTGTAAGCTCCCGGGCTTTTCTGTCAAAATCGGTGAGGTCGTCACTATTATAAGAATTATCCAGTGACAGCATAGGAACCAGGTGCTGAACGGTAGGGAAGTCTTTGGTCAGGTCCCTGGCCACCCGCTGGGTGGGAGAGTCGGCGATTATAAGTTCAGGGTTTTCTTTTTCTATTTTTTCCAATGCTTTGTAAAGAAGGTCGTACTCATAATCGGCCATCAGGGGATCGTTTAAAACATAATAGCGGTACTCATGAAAGCGAAGCACTGTACGGACATCCTCCAATT
>JAEUVL010000263.1 GCA_016786965.1 Chitinophagaceae bacterium | reverse complement strand
TGTGTTGTTTTACAGGTTTCGAAGTGTTGGTGGAAGACCCCGCTGCGTATTATGCGAAACATCGAAAGGCGCTGTGCCCCGCCTTGCCTTTTTTAGTGTTGTTAGTTTTCTTTTAAAGGGCGGGACAAGGCGCTGGAAGTGGCCGAAAGATTGATCAGATATCTGTTTTACTTTACGTTCGTCTTTTTGCATACCGGCCAGGGAGAAGGAGTGAAAGCAAATAATCATTGGCGGATTGTCTATTATTCATCTTTGTTCGCCTTCGCTATATAAATGGCTATAGCATATCACAAAAAAAGAGGGCCCTGTTACCAGGGCCCTCTTTCCAGTATTCTTATTGTGCTATTGTTATTGCTTTATCATCCGTATCGCCGGTGTCTTTTCGGTGGCGCTTACGGCATTGATCATATACACTCCGGCCTGCAGGCTGGCTACACTCAGCTCGATATTATTAGTACCGGCTGCTACCCTGCTGCTGAATTGTTTTACGATCCTGCCATTTACATCCGTTACCACCAGGCTGATGGTCTCTGTTTTGGCAGCGCTGATCACCACTACGGTGGTGTTGGCAGCCACGGTTGGCATCACTCCGTTGATCACTATTCCGTTTGCTTTATTGATCAGGCTGATGATGCGGCTGTAGGTGATCTTTCCATCCACATCTGTCATCTTCAGGCGATAGTAGTTCACCGCATTGCGGTTAAAGTTATTATCAGCAAATGCAAATGGCTGCTGGCAACGTACTTCGTCGGCCGTGATAACAGTAACAGCGCTGAAATTACGGGCATCATTGCTGCGCTGCAATTCGAAGGTGTAAGTACCTGCGGAGGAGCAGGATGCTTTCCAGGTAATGTTGTTGGCATCTGTTCCTTTATTGCCCTGGAAGATAGTGAGGCCGATGGGCAGTACGGAGAGGTCGCTGGTGATACCAAATGGAGAGAACGTAGTAAAGCCGCTGCCGGTGGCCACGGTGCCGGTCACACTTCCATTGTTATAATCTGATACTGGTCCATTGCAATGGATGATCCGTGCTCCGGCTGCACTGTACGTACCGCCGGTGGCTGCGCCTGTATAATCAAGGGTGATATCGCAAAGTGATCCGCCGGGAGTAAGTTCTGTAATATCCCAAGTGGCATTCACACTGGCTGTTGCCGGTGCACAGGGAGGATCGGTGGATGATACCGCTACAGAGAAATTATCTCCCACACCGGTATTGGTGATCACAGCGGGGTGGTACAGGGTGGTGCTGGGCCCTACCGGGAAGGTAACCGTAGTGGAGGCTACCGGTCTGGTTAAGGTACCGGTGCCATTGGTCACCACATAGCTGGTGGCTGATCCGCCCACGATGTTGGACGATACAGTAAGATTATTAGCGCCCAGTATGATGTTACCATTGGTAAGGGTAAGATCGTTTGTCACAGTAAGTGAACTACCGAGGGTGAGGTTATTGTTGGCAGCGCCTGTGCTGGAATGAGTAAGGTTTTGCAGAAACTCACCACCCGGTGCAAAGGCCACTGTACCAATGGCAGCGCCACCGGTCTTATTGATAACGAGTGAGGCACCGGTGGTACCATTCAGCAACCCCACATGGGTGGCACTGAAGAAACCAAACTGCTGTATGGTGATGGTATTGGCACCCATCGCCAGGGCATGTGTGTTTTGCTGCAGGTTCAGTCCGCCACTGGTAGGGTTACCCAGGTACAGGTTGCCTGCTGACAAAGCGATATTGAGTGAAGTGGCAGGTGTGGAAGGTGTTTGTAAACGGAAGAGATAGAGATCACCACCCTGTATATTCTGCGCACCATTACCGGTAAGAATAAGTGTCATGCGGTTGGCATCGCCGGTACCATTGGGTTCAAAGGCAGCACCATTGGTCATATTGAAATCTCCGGCGAGGCTCAGCGTGGAGAACGGTGAAGGTGATCCGTTGAAACCGGTAACACCATCAAGGGTGAATGCCCCGCCTACTGTGGTGGTACCGGTGGCTAGTATCTTGGTACCGCCGGTAAGGGTAAGGTTATAATAAGTTCTTTGCGGCACCGTAAAGGCGCCAGCCTGTGCATAGTTGATGGTGCTGCCACTGCTGAGCACCCCGATGGTGGGCAGCGTGGTATTTTGCAATACTAAACTGGCGGCGGTAGATACATCTATCGTGCCTGTAAGGGCAGCGGTGGCAGGTATGGTAAATTCAATAGTGCCGCCATTTCCTGTTATCACTTTAGCGCCTGAGCCGGACACGGTCCAGTTGGCATCGAGTGTTACAGTTGCACGGTTGTGAATGATGAATATCTGTCCATCAGAAGTAAAGTCGGCTGGTGATGCACCGGTGCCATCTGTATTGATGCCCCAGGTGGCCACATCAGTAAGGTTGCCGGCAGCTTTGCTGTAATAAGTGGCGGTACCCGTGCCGGAAAGACCCACGGTAGGTGGTGTGGTAACACCTCCTCCAGCGAATGTAATGTTGCCTGATTTTACACCTCCGCTTTGCGGGGTGAAGCGAACATACACAGGCGTTGCTGATAAGGTAGCTGTGGCATAGGCTATAGTAGTGGACGGGCCCCAGGTGGCATCATCATTCGACACTTCAAAATCGGTAGAAGGTGCATTTACCGTGATGAGACCAGGTGCGCCGGTAAGGTTTCCACCGGAAAGATTGAAAGATTGTGAAGCAGATTGTGTAGCTACTGTTTGTGCACCGAAGTTCACAGATGATGGAACAGCAGATAAAGAGGGCACACCGGAAGCAGGCGTTACATCGCCCCAGGTAAGTCCGATCTTAATGGCATCTGTTACTACCTGCGGAGAAGTAGTTGCAGAACCCTGTCTTAAGGCTACCGTATTAATGGCATTTTGTCCGTTAGTGGTGGTGTTCACCACTTCAGCAGTACCAGCGGCCACTTCTGTAGCAGGAATACCGGAAGGGAATACCCATAAAGAAACGGGATCACTACCGGCAACACTGATCGTGTACTTAATAATAAGCAGGTAAGTTGTATTCTTCGCAAAATTCGTTGTACCGTAGGTAGCGGTGGCAGAATTACTTAAACCGAAGTTCACCCCGCTGGCAGTAATGCGTGCAAACACCCTTGCTGCAAAGGAAGTAAAGGTGGCACCTCCGGGTGTACCTATATGAAAGAAGTAATCCCCTGTTTTGGTAGCAGCCGGATCGGTAATGTTTACCAGCAGGGAAATATAAATGCTTTGTCCATCTGTGTTCTGGTTGGCAAAAGTGATGTTGATATCTTCACCAGCCAGGTTGTTTACCAGTGCGGCGTTGCCGGTGCCGCTGCCCACTAATCCTGCATAGGTTAATCCGCCGGTAGTGGCAATGGGATTGGTACCTCCCCCGCTGTGGGCTATCCAGCCGTTGCTGGTCAGGTTTCCGGAATACGTAAAATCATCATTAAACAACACCTGCGCCTGGCTAGTGATGGTAATAATGGCCAATGTGATCAGTAAGTACAGTTTTTTCATGCTCTCTTTTTAGTGAATTAATTAAATAATAGAAAAGGCCTGCAGGTGTAATGGTGCAGTTTACAAAGGGGAGGGATCAAATTCAGCAGCGAAGGTATGGCCTTCAGCTTCCAGCGGCGAAATTCCACTATTATGAAAACATGAAGAACCGTTAATGGGTTTATTTATCCACAAAAAAAGAAATTCTCCTGAAGAAAAGGGGGGAACAGCAGCAGAAGCGGCATTTGTAACGAAATGATAATGAGTAAAATACTGTGAAATACAGTTTGCACACGGATGAAATACAATGGAACACGGATGACACAGATTAAACAGATAAACACGGATTTTTTTGCTTCGCAGTAATCCAG
>JAEUVL010000230.1 GCA_016786965.1 Chitinophagaceae bacterium | reverse complement strand
CTGTCTCCTTCCTCTTTGATGTATTCCTTTCTCAGGTATTCCATCAGTTCGTCCTGTATAGCAGCAAACTTATCAGAACGGTCATGCTTGGCCAATGCACCTTTCGCTACCGCATATACTTTCTCCTTGGCAAAGGCATTTACTTTTTCTCTCAGCTCTTCATTATGCAAAGGCTTGGCGTAATCCCTCTTTTCCGTAATGCCTTTCAGGGCCCGCAGTTCTTCCTGTGCCTTCACCTGTATTTTGATCGCTTCATGCGCCACTTCAATCGCAGTGATCAGGTCTTCTTCCTGGCACTCCTTCGCTTCGCCTTCCACCATCATGATGTTCTTGTTGGTAGCAGCAATAATAAATTCGAAATCAGCTTTCGCCAGTTCACTGCGCAATGGGTTTACCACAAACTGACCATCCACCTTTGCTACCCTTACTTCAGAGATGATCTCCTGGATGGGAATATCAGAAACAGCCAATGCTGCCGATGCAGCCAGGCAAGCCAGTGCATCAGGCATTACTTCCGGATCGCTTGAAACAAGCGTTACAAGTACCTGCACTTCGCAGAAATAATCTTCCGGGAATAACGGGCGCAGCGCCCTGTCGATCAGGCGGGAAGTAAGGATCTCATAATCATTCAGGCGGGCTTCCCTTTTAAAGAAAGAACCCGGAATACGGCCTGCCGAAGCAAACTTTTCCTGGTAGTCAACTGATAATGGGAAGAAACTCTGCCCTTCCTTTGGTTCTTTGTTCGCCACCACTGTAGCAAGAATAATACAATTGCCCTGGCGAACAGTTACAGCCCCATCGGCCTGGCGGGCCAAACGGCCTGTTTCAATGATCACTTCCTGACCATCTTTTATTAAAAATTTTGATTGTAAAGGTTGTGTAAGCATAAAAAGTTCAAATTAGAAATGAAAAATAAGGAACAGAATAAGAGAGTTTTTTACCCGGCTGTAGTGCTACTATCGGCTTATGTTGCGTCGCACTCTTGTACTTTCTGTTCGCTGCTCAGCATTAGCGAAAAGCAAGAAAAACACGAAAAAACCTGGTAGCCTAAAAACAGTTATTCCCAACATCCGGAGAAGTTGGGAATAGCTTATATAAACTTAAGTTTCGTTGTAAGAATGAAACGTCAGAAATTAAAGGCTCTCCCAATACTCCTCCCCTTTAGGGGCCGGGGTGGGCTTGGGGTTTACTTTCTTAATCCGAGTTTCTCGATCAACTGGCGATAACCCGTCAGGTTATGCTTTTGCAAATAGTTCAGCAAACTTTTACGTTCACCAACCAATTTCATCAAACCACGGTGAGTAGAGAAATCTTTTTTGTTCTGTTGCAAATGTCCGCTGATCTGGCTGATCCTTTCAGTAAGCAGGGCAATTTGACCTTCAGTAGAACCGGTGTTTTTCGCAGAACCGGCATAGGTAGTTAAAACGGCAGCTTTTTTTTCTTTAGTTAGAGGCATCTTTTTGATTTTTTAAAATTTCATCCGATTTTTTGCATCTT
>JAEUVL010000216.1 GCA_016786965.1 Chitinophagaceae bacterium | reverse complement strand
TGACCATTTTGATCAACTCCTGAATTTGCTTGAAGTCCATGTTTTTCAATTTAATAGACGATTTTGGTTTTAGAAGAACCCCCGTTATTCCGGAGACGGGGCTAAGGTAATGAAATCAGCCGCAGAATATCAAGGATTTTTGGTGTTTTTGGGCTAAACAGGCCCCAAAAGACACAAAAAAGGCCCTGTTTTACTCAAAACAGGGCCTTTTCCAGCAAATATTATTTCTCCTCTTTTACTCTTTCCACGTACTCTCCGGTTTTAGTATTAATGCGGATCAGTTCTCCTTCGTTCACAAACAAAGGCACACCGATTGAAGTGCCGGTTTCCAGGGTGGCAGGCTTCAGGGTGCGGGTGGCCGTATCGCCACGCAGGCCCGGTTCAGTATAAGTAACTAATAACACGATCTTATCAGGTAATTCAGCACCCAGCACCTGGTCATTCTCGGTATTAATAAGAACACCTACTTCCTGGCCCTCTTTCAGGTATTGGGGGGCATCAATGGTAGATTCCTGCAGGGCTATCTGCTCAAAGGTCTCATTGTCCATGAAATTATAACCGGTATCATCCTTATAAAGGAACTGGTAATAGCGGCGCTCCACTCTTACCGGGAAAATAGTGTCTCCTGAGTTCCAGGTTTTCTCAATAGAACGGTTATTGTCCACCCCTTTCAGTTTGGCCCACACTTTGGCAGCGGCACGGGCTGTTTTGTTTTCTCCGAATTCCACCACCGTGTAAAGACTGCCTTCCAGGTTAATGATCATACCACGGCTGATGTCTGCTGTATTTGCCATTTTTTTTAAGCTTTAGGTCCGGTCTGCAAGATCACGGGCCAGTTGAAAATTTTTTTTGAGGCCGCAAAGATAAGTCAGGACCAGCCTAAAAAGGAGCAGCCCTGAAAATAAAATTCAACCCCTGAACAAGGGTATCTTTTGCGAGATCAATACCTCCCCGTGCAGTAGTGATATATAACAAATAACCTTTTACCATCTTGAACCTGTAGCGGCCAGAAATACTATCGATCCGGTACTTCAGCTTACAGCATCACACCCATCGTGTTATTTTATTCAGCAGTATAATTTTCAACGGATTTATTAAACAAAAAAATTATATTCGCTTCGCTAATCTGGTACATGAAGGCACCATTAACTAAACTGCTGTTCGCTGTTATTTTTCTGCTCACCGGGAAATTGATTTCCGCACAATTAGTAGTAACCAACTCTCCCTCTGCACTTGCACTGGCCCAGCGGCTGGCAGGTGATGGAGTGACCATCAGCAATGTGACCTTTACCGGCAACCTGTCCATGACAGGTTTTTTCAATCATCTTGGAGGAACAAATATTGGGATCGACAGCGGTATCATCCTCACCAGCGGAAGGGCAAGGTCCACTCCCGCCGCCAATGGGGTGAACGGTAACGGAACAACCGCCGCCGAAAACGTGGATGCGGATAATGCCTGGGGATTGCCCGGCGATGCAGACCTCGCCGCCGCCATAGGTCAACCAGTCTCCAACCTGGAAGACGCCTGCATACTCGAATTTGATTTCACCCCCCTCGGCGACAGTATCAAATTCAATTATGTATTCAGTTCAGAAGAATATACCCCCGCCTTCGTTTGCGATTTCAACGATGCGTTTGCCTTCTTCATTTCAGGCCCCGGCATTACCGGGTTAAAGAATATTGCACTGGTACCCAACACCACCATACCGGTTTCTATTTTCAATGTCAACAACGTACCGGGCGGTACCTGCCCCAATAACCAATTGTATTATTCAGACAACCGCTTCAATACTCTTTTTACGCATGATGGGCATACCACCATCCTTACTGCCAAAGAAAGGGTACAGCCCTGCCAGGTCTATCACCTCAAACTGGTGATATCAGATGTGGCAGATGATCTGTTCGACTCCGGCGTTTTCCTGCAGGCCCGCAGTCTTACCTCCGCCATCACCGCCATTACCAACCTTACACAAACAGACCCTGTTACCGGCCTCAGTTACCTGGTGGAAGGCTGTGCCACCGGCGCATTCAATATCCGCCGGGCAAGAAAAGAACCACTGCCGCTTAACATACAGCTTTCCTATGGTGGCTCTGCTATCAATGGTGTGGATGTACTCGCCTTGCCAACCACCGCCGTCATACCCGCCAACGACAGCTTCGTTACCATTTTTGTAAACCCTGTCATGGACCTGGTACCGGAAGGAATTGAAAC
>JAEUVL010000168.1 GCA_016786965.1 Chitinophagaceae bacterium | reverse complement strand
TCAATAAGCAATTACCACTTGGTATGGGTTATTATGCATGGAATGGCAACAGTTGGGATGTGGTACTTAGCACTGGAAATATTTTTGTAAAAGGGAAAAACCTGTACACTACAATAGTAGATAGTGTGGAAAGGGAGTATTGGGTGCATGTGCCGTCATCTTACGACAGCGCCATTGCCACACCAGTAGTATTTATGTTGCACGGTACAGGTGGCAATGGAGAAAAATTCTATGATCACAGCGGATGGAAAGAATTAGGCGAAGAAGAAAATTTTATATCCGTTTTTCCGTCATCAATGCGATACAGGATTTTTGATTTGGAGGATAATAAGGAAAAGAATACCGCAAAATGGAATACAAAACCCGATGCATCCGGCTGGGTTTTTATGCCTGGTGTCACAGGAAAGGATGATGTAAAATTTTTAAGGCAAATAATTACTGAGCTTAAGAGTAAATTAAGAATAGATACATCAAGAATATATTTGAATGGGTTTTCAAACGGAGGAAGTATGGCGGCCAAATGCGCAGTAGAAATGGGGGATGTGCTGGCGGCCGTGGCACATAATGCGGCCTCTTTTCAGAAGGATACGGTATATGTTCCTGTACGAAAAATTCCAATTTTATTCCAGGTAGGTAATAAAGATTATGGACCCGGTGTAGCCGGTGGGCCGGAAATACCGTTAATTTATTTTGATTCACTCATAAGCACTCCTGGTGTTCCTATTTTAAATGGAAAGCACTACAGGATTGGCAGAAGGCATATTATGCATTTTGGCTTAGACTCGAATTATGTTCTTACGGGTAACCCGGACTCAGTCATGGTTGCATCATATCAGTCACTTACGCAAGGTGATACTTTAAATGTTTTTAAATATGTATTTGTAAAAGAACTGGCTCATTTATACCCCAATGGTGAAAATCATTGGTTTGATGCACCCAGGGCCCATTGGGCATGGCTCAGGTTATACAGAAGACCATAAAATTTACTATGAATTAAAAGAACAGCATATTTTTTAATCTCAGTTCTAAGAGCCTGATTAATAACAAGTTTACTATATCAAATCCGTTTAACGGGAAATATTTCAACTCCTCCCGCAGTATTCGACCTTTTCGCCAAAACGGAGTATATAACTATGAACCCTCAATAAAAGAGATAAATACATGTTTTTCTGGTAGGTGGAAAATCACCTAATTCGGTGACTAAGGATTACTATTTAGGTGTTACCTTCAAATACCAAAACACTCCATTATGTACAAAGTAATTTTCTCCATTGCACTACTTTTTATTGCCATTTTTGCAAAAGGCCAGAATGTTGGGATAGGTACCGTTAGCCCCAGTGCCAGTGCTCAGCTTCATGTGTCAAGCACAAACAAGGGCCTTCTTATTCCGCAGGTATCACTCGACAGTCTGAAAGACGTGACAACTATTGCAAGCCCGGCACATGCATTAATTGTTTATAATACCACCGAACCCGGAGTTCGGAATGATATGGCCCGCGGATATTATTATTACAGTACCAATGCACTATCCTGGGTCCGTTTTACAGATAACCTGAATGACAACGTATGGAAAAATGGCGGTCTGCTGGGAGTTCAGTTGAGGGACACTTCAGATGGCGTGGAAATGCAGGACAACTATACTGGTTCAGTACTCAATTTTGCACCTAAAGTAAAAATATTAAGACTGAGGGATTCCGCATTGCTGAATTCAAAAAATTCTATAAACAGTCTTGTGCTCACAGCCGTTAACCGGAAAATAGCGGCAGGCTGGGAATTCCGTCAGAAGAACACGGTCACATTTGAAAATGGGTACACTTCAACAGGGGGTGCATCTGTTGTGAGCCAGGTCGCTGCAATCGCAGCATATACAGAAAACCCGGGTACCACGAACCCCTCTGACAACCGGTTTAACGGACTGGCTTTTTATACTTTTTCTGTTCCTACAAACACCGCATTTGCAGATACACCCACCGTTTCACTATTCTATCATAATGTTGGAATTGGCGCTTATGCAACAGATATTAAGAACGTAACAGAGGGCCGCCTCCAGATCACTGGTTTCAGCAACGGAGACCAGTTGTCGCTCAGGCACCCCTCCAGTATCAACCTGAAATGGGGCTTGTATGTTTCATCCATCGACAGTTCTCTTAACTTTTATTCCAATGGTTCGCTCCGTGCCAATATCGACAGGGTAACTGGTGTGTATACCGCCCTCTCTGACCGTAATATGAAAAAAAATATCCGTCCGCTGGCGCCGGTTTTAAATACACTTAAACAGTTGCCGGTATATAGTTATAATTACCTCGACAGCAAAGATGATGATCACCGAGCGATTGGATTAATGGCTCAAGATGTACAGCCTTATTTTCCCGAGCTTGTATACCAGCGATATGACAGGGAAAAAGATAAACCTGTACTTACAATGGATTACAGCGGCCTGGGGGTGTTAGCTATTAAGGCCATACAGGAGCAGCAGAAGATGATAGATGAATTAAAGGAACAGCTGGCACAAAGCAAGGTAAATGACCTGTCTGCTACAGTGAAAAAGCAGCAAGAATTAATAGATCAGTTAATTAAAAGGATTGAGGAGCTGGAAAAGAAATAAATCTTCTCTTCATTGATATTTGTATCAATCTGCCGGGTATTGTTAGAAATATCCGGCAGTTTTTATTAAGAGGCAGATAGTGCCCGGGTATTTCCAAATCACCCGCCAGGGTGAGCAAACGCCGGGTGGGGCGCTTAATTTTGTGAGGACAGTTACATACTTTTAGTATCAGGCTAATTCAATGCTGAAAAGGATTACAATATTTTTCTTGCTTCTAACTGCGATCGGTACTGCATCGGGACAGGATATTGAACGGTTGCTGAAAAGCAATATCCCTGATATGTACAAGGCTGATTCCCTTGATCTGCTGGGCCGGAAATATATGATGAAGCTGAAGTATGACAGCGCAAAGTATTGCCTCGATCTGGCTACACAGCTGGCTTTGAAAAGCGAGAACAGTAATATTATTGCCCGTTGTTATATCGATTATGCTAATATGTATTTCCTGCTTACCCGTTTTAAAGAGGCTGAGAAATATATGCGGCTTGCAGGACCCTATCTTGAACGGGCAGATATTTTTGAAGTGAAAACAACCGGGCTAATGATCTGGGCGAATCTCTTTAATTCCCTAGGTAAAAAAGATTCGGCACTCTTTTATTACCGGCAGGCCGAAAACTACAATGCAGATAAATTGCCTTACCGAAACTGGCTGGTATATACAGCCATTGGTGAAATGTACAACCAGGCTGATGACTTTGAAACAGCTGAAAAATATTTTCTGAAAGCCTATAGTATCACTGTAAAACAGGCTGGGAAGCCGGACCATATGTACCTGCTTACCATTTTTCTTAATTTCTACCTGTCAGCCAATCTGCCGGACAATGCCGGGCCATTGATACAGGAGTATAATGAATTGCAGGAAGAGCGTAAAAGAAAAAATATAACAGATCCTTTGCGTGATATTATGATGGGAATGACCAACAGTAAGCTAACCAATAACCTGCTTTTTATGAAAGCAGTGAGAGAGAAAGGTGTAAACACCGGTTTGATACAGCAGGCGCTGATCGCCAATGGGTACCTCATGAATTATCATGAAAAAAAGAAGGAGTATGGTGAAGCACTGCGCTATGCAGATGATGGGGTGGAAATGGCATTAAAGACCGGTAGTATCCAGAACATATATATATCCAAAAAAGCCAGGTACAACTTATTGCAAAAGGCCGGTCGTTACGAAGAAGCCGCCCGACTGGCGGATAATTTATTTGACCTGAAAGACAGTATGCTGACGCTGCAAAAAAGGGAACAACTATATGAGCTGGAAACAAAGTTTGAGTCTGAAAAACAGCAACAGGAAATCGAGTTGCTGACATCCAGGAACACATTACGTGAAAAAGAGATCGCCCTGCTGATGGCGGATAAACGGATGGCCGCACTCCTGCTGCTGCAGGAGACTTCACAAAAAGGGGCTTTGACAAGAGAAAACCTGCTGATGGATTCTATTGTAAAAAAGGAGCAGGCATATAGCCAGGCAGTAAACCAGGAGAAAGAAAAGCAATCCGCCTTGAATGAAGCGTTGGGTCGTGAGAATAAACTTAAAGAAACACAGTTAATGAAGGAAAGGAATACCAAGTGGATATTAGCAGGTGGCGTTACATTGTTATTATTGTCAGGTATCACCATTCTCATATTATACAGCCGTCAGAGAAAGAAAAGCGGGATTATTGAAAAGCAGTCAGCAGACCTTGAAGTATTGATGAAGGAAATACACCACCGGGTAAAAAATAATCTGCAGATAGTCAGCAGCCTGCTTGATCTGCAAAGCCATTCCATTACAGATGTTCAGGCCCATGAGGCAGTGAAAGAAGGAAAGAACAGGGTACAAAGTATGGCATTGATACATCAAAATCTCTACAGAGAAGGAAACATAAAAGGGATAAAGGTAAAAGAGTATGTAAGCAACCTGTTGCAAACACTCTGTGATTCATATAATATTACTAATGACAAAGTAAAAATAAATGCGAATATTGATGACCTCAGCCTTGATGTGGACACAATGATACCACTGGGACTGGTATTGAATGAACTGGTAAGCAATGCTTTCAAATACGCTTTTAAAGAAAGGCAAAATGGCGAACTGACCATTGTGCTGAATGAAGAGCATAGCGAATTGCACCTTTCCGTAAGCGATAATGGGAAAGGTTTCCCGATAGGGATGGATATAAGTAACAATAAGTCATTTGGCCTGAAAATGATCCGGGCTTTTGCCCAGAAACTGAAAGCCAAACTGGATATTTATAACCGGGATGGGGCAGTAGTGGAAATGCGGATCACTAAATTTAAAACAGCATGAGCCGTCATAAGATTCTGATAGTGGAAGACGAACCGGTAATAGCGGAAAATATTTCGTTGTATCTGGATAATAATGATTTTGAAGTCAGCGGTATCGCTTATGATGCGGATGAGGCATTTGAACAATTGAAGCATAATACACCCGATGCAGTGATCCTGGACATTAACCTGGAAAGCGGGCAGGATGGCATAGACATAGCTGCTGATATTAATAAGAACTACCATCTGCCCTTTTTATTCCTCACTTCCTATTCTGATAAAAGCACTTTGGAAAGGGCCAAACGGGTAAAACCAGACGGCTATATTGTAAAACCCTTTAATGAACGCACCATACTGGCTTCCCTGGAAATTGCCATCAGTAATTATGCAGAACGTCAAAATCACGGATTGCCGGACCTTAGTATGGAAAGGATCAACCGAACATTATTATCGCCCATTACAGAACGGGAATTTGAGATAGCCCGGTTGGTTTACCAGGGTATTACGAATTCACAGATCGCAGAAACAAGTTATATATCACTCAATACTGTAAAATCACATTTGAAGAGTATTCACCTGAAGCTGGACGCCTGTTCAAGACTGGAGGTGATTAACCGGTTGAGGGAACTGATGCTGAAGTAAAATCACCCGCCCGGGTGAATAAAGCATTAAACAGTTGTCTCATTTTTATACTACAAAACCAGGTAGTATGAAAAAAATAACCATTCTTCTGTTTTTCTCCTTATCAGTTATCGTAGTATCAGCCCAGAATGTGGGTATTGGCACTACTAATCCGCAGGCAAGGCTCCACGTAACTGACAGTAGTGTATTGTTTTCGGCTGACGGAACGCCCCCCGGCAGCACCCATCCGCCAGTATCTGGTCCCGGCAGGAGAATGATGTGGTATCCCGCCAAAGCGGCTTTTCGAACAGGATATGTGAACGGAACTCAGTGGAGCAAAGACAGCATAGGATTGTATTCTTTTGCAGCTGGTCATAGCAATATGGCCAAAGGAATTGCTTCCGGTTCATTTGGGGCGTTTAATAATAGCAGTGGCGACTATTCTTTTGCTGCGGGTACTGGTAATGTAACTTCCGGCGATTATTCCACCGCTTTCGGGCTTAGCAACGCTGCATCCGGGAATTATTCTCTGGCGGCCGGTATTAACAGTTCAGCCACTGCTGCATATGCAGTAAGTATTGGTAATACTGATACAGCGTCCGGTAATATGTCTGTAGCATTGGGC
Organism: Chitinophagaceae bacterium; assembly: GCA_016786965.1. Classification (GTDB taxonomy): domain Bacteria; phylum Bacteroidota; class Bacteroidia; order Chitinophagales; family Chitinophagaceae; genus JJ008. The sequence goes on along the minus strand of JAEUVL010000168.1, from coordinate 4,723 downwards.
TTTAAAAACAAGGCATCAGCCTGGGCGGCTTTTGCACAGGGCGAAAGCAATTTGGCTTCCGGTCAGTATAGTGTATCGCATGGTCTTGAAAATACAGCATCAGGTCTTTATAGTTTTGCAACGGGATATCGTTCACAGGCAAGCGGGGAAGGCAGCTGGGCCCAGGGATTTGATAATATTGCAGCCGGTAACTATTCGGCTGCCTCTGGTAACAGTACATTGGCTACCGGTGCACAGAGTACGGCCAGGGGTTTATTTTGCAATGCACTGGCTGATTTTTCCACATCAATCGGTTATTTCAACAATGCTTCCGGCACATCTGCCGTAGCACTTGGTGCCCTGGTAACTGCATCAGGAGCATCTTCTTTAGCAACAGGACAGAGTACTACTGCATCAGGAAATTTTTCCGGTGCCAACGGATTTTTTACCTATGCAAAATCCAATGCCGGGTTTACTGTAGGTATCTATAATGATGCAGGCGCAGCAGGCAGTGCTGGCAGCATTGATGGTAATAACAGGCTTTTTGAAGTAGGTAACGGTCTTTCAAATGTGCTCCGTAATAATGCGTTTACTATTCTGCAAAATGGGAACACAGGAGTTAATACTTCCGTTCCGGCAGCTGGTATGGATATTAATGCAGATCTGGCCTGCCGGCAAAATGTACTTACGCTTGCAGGTGGATTAAACTCCGATATAAATCCCGGTAAATACAGTTTCATTAAGATCACCGGACCAGCCATCAATTTCTCTATTGATGGAATACAAGGTGGGGTGGATGGAAAGATCCTTACCCTCTTTAATATTACCGGAACCAATATGACGATTGTGGACCAAACCGGCAGTGCTTCAGCGCCAACTAACAGGATCAATACCCTGGAAGGGGGAGTGGCCATCAGTACCACCAATAACGGGGCGGTGACATTACAGTACAGCGCTGCGGATAACAGGTGGATGGTAATTTCTATAAAGAATTGAAATTACCCGGCCGGGTGAAAAGACAGGCTATTGTTTCGTGGAAATTTATAGCATTCAATCCATAGTTATTTAGTATCAAAATTTCTTATACTTGATTTTGCCCTGCACCTATTAGAAGGGGTGCAGGGTTTTTACTATAACAAAGAGTCTAAATAAAAAAGTAACGGCTAAACTTTTTTACTTTGCATTTGTCTCAGTTCAAATAAATTTTATGAAAACAATCAAGTACCTGTTTAGCCTCGCAGTTGGTGCTGCCTTATTAACCATTTCTGCACAGGCACAAAATCAGTCGGGGGTGGACTCCACCGGTTTGCCCGGTGATAATTTCAGCCTCCAGGGCGCCCTTCAAATGTTTCAGAACGCTGCTTCCCCGGAGGCATTTGAGCAAGCTATTAATACCGAGGGTAACCGGGTAAACAACCTCGACCTGGACGGAGATGGCGATATTGACTATGTAAAAGTGGTCAGCAAAATGGATAAGGATGTACATGCATTCATACTCCAGGTGGCCATATCTGAAAAAGAGACACAGGATATTGCTGTGATAGAACTGGAGAAAACTGGAAAAGAGACAGCTGTGATACAAATAATAGGGGATGAAGATATATATGGGGAGCAGGTAATTGTGGAGCCAGATGGAGGAGGAGAAAATGCCCGATTATTACATGATGACCACATCAATAACAGCAATCTGAGCGGCCCCAATGCTTCTTTTGACTATGAGGCACCGGCAATAGTGGTAAACGTCTGGTTGTGGCCTTCTGTAAGGTTTATATATGCACCCGGCTACAGGCCCTGGGTATCTCCCTGGCGCTGGCATTATTACCCTGCTTATTGGAAACCATGGAGGCCTTATTCCTGGCAGGTATGGAATCCGTTCAGGATACATTATCACCGCCCTTTTGTTGTGGTTCGTACACATAGGGTAATTCATGCACATAGAATTTATACGCCTTACCGTTCTACCTCTGTAGTTGTGAGAAACCGTCATTCTGCTTCTGTGAATAATTACAGAGTCACCCGGACAAGAACTACGGTAACCGGCCCCAGGGGTAAAACAACGACCGTGAAAAGAACTACAGTGACCGGCCCACGGGGTGGAAAGGCAACAAAAGTAAAAGTGAGAAGACACTGATCAGGCTAAATAAGCCAATACACCTAATTAAAATGCACAGATCAATGCTGTGCATTTCTTTTTTATAAAAAAGCTCCACAATTATTTGAATTTTTCAAAATTCGTTTTACCTTACTAATGACCATTTATACCCACCCGGATCCAGGACCCAGGAAAAATTAAAGGTTCTTTATTTTTTCACCCTGTCTGCCGACAGGCAGGCCTAAAATTTTAATACCATGGTTCAGGTAGACATCTCACAGCTTACCCGGGAGTGCAACGGCTGGAGGGAAAAACTTCGCTCACTTCGTGAAGAATTCACTCAAAACGAAACAAAACTCCGCCAGGTAGCCGGCCAGCCCCTCTCCAAAGAACAGCTCCACAACGTAGAGCACCTCCACAACCAGTTTCACATCCAGCTTATCAACATTCACGATCTTAAACAGTCCATCAAAGTGCATGATCGAAAAATGAACTTTGAAATGGCCGCATTCAATGGAACTGCCAATGAGGACACATTGACCAGGCATGAAACATTGAATGATGAGTACCAGGCGCTGGAGCAAACATTGAATGATCTCAGGACAGAGTTCAACGATTTTTTGAATCAGACAAGTTAGAAGCTTACGATCCCTTCGGCGTTGATTTTTATCAGCTTATGGCCTAATCAGGTTCATAAGATGATACCGTATTCTGCTGAATATTTGTGGACGTAATTCACTTATTTCCTCACTTTAAAAAGATTGTTATGCCAGAATTTGATACCTCACACGTAAAAAATATTGTCTTGCTGGGCCATGCCGGCTCTGGTAAGACCACCTTAGCGGAAAGCATGCTTTTCGAAGCTGGTATCATTAACCGCCGCGGCAGCATTGCCGAAAGAAATACTACCGGTGATTACCACGAACTGGAACAGGAGCGGGGTAATTCTATCTTCAGCAAACTACTCCACACTAAATGGCGGGGATATAAGATCAACATTATTGATACTCCCGGTTATGATGATTTTACTGGTGAAGTAATTTCAGCTTTACGGGTGGCAGATACCGGCGTGATGCTGCTGAATGCTGTGATGGGAGTAGAAGTAGGCACGGATATCATTTGGGAATACACCGAACAGTTCAAGACGCCCATGATCTTTGCCGTAAATAAATTGGATGATGATAATGCTGATTTTGACAAAACAGTACGGGAAGCAAAATCACATTTTGGTAATAAGGTGGTGGTGGTACAATATCCGCACCAAAGCGGTGCCGGTTTTCATGAGATCATTGATGTACTGAGGATGACCATGTATAAATTTCATGATAATGGCGGCAAGCCAGATAAACTGCCGATCCCTGATGATGAAAAAGCAAGAGCAGATGAGCTTCATAAGGAACTGATTGAGGCTATCGCCAGCAATGATGAAAGCCTGATGGAAAAATATTTCGATAAAGGAGAACTGGATGAGGATGAAATGAAGATCGGATTGAAGAAAGCAATGATCAATCATGACCTATTCCCTTTATTTTGCCTTTCTGCGGAAAGAAATATGGGCAGTGGCCGCCTGATGGGCTTTATTGACAATGTTTGCCCCAGCGCCAATGAAATGCCACCACAGATTACGAAAAGCGGGGAGCCTCTTACCTGTGATGCAAACGGACCGGCCTGCCTTTTCATTTATAAGACGATCTCAGAGCCTCATGTGGGAGAACTATCCTTCTTTAAAGTGTATTCAGGTATCATTAAGGTAGGGATGGAACTGGAAAATGAAGGTACCGGTGCAACAGAAAAGATCAATCAGCTTTTTTTAGTAGAAGGGAATAAGCGTACGCCTATCCACGAATTGGTGGCAGGTGATATAGGCGCCACATTGAAGCTGAAGAATACTCATGTAAATAATACGCTGCATATAAAAGGGAAGAATTATGAGCTGCCGCCAATTGAATTTCCTTCTTACAATATGACTGTGGCCATTGAAACGCTGAAAAAGGGAGAGGAAGAAAAACTATCGCAGGCGTTACATCAGCTCAGAGAAGAAGACCCCACCTTGCTGGTGGAGGTGTCTTCTGAATTAAAACAAACACTCATTCATTGCCAGGGCGATATGCACCTGGCCGTAGCCAAATGGAAAATAGAACACCAGCATAAACTGGAAGTCAAATTTGTAAAGCCAAAGATCGCTTACAGAGAAACCATCCGCAAAATGGCTGATGCCAATTACCGTCATAAAAAGCAAAGTGGTGGAGCGGGTCAGTTTGGCGAAGTATTCATGCGGATAGAACCCTGGTATGAAGGTATGCCTGAACCTGCCGACCTGAATGTAAGGGGGCGTGATGTGCATGATCTTGACTGGGGAGGTAAGCTGGTATTTTACAACTGTATTGTTGGCGGCGCAATTGATGCAAGATTCCTTCCTTCGATATTAAAAGGGGTAATGGAAAAAATGCACAATGGACCTTTGACAGGTTCTTATGCAAGGGATATCAGAGTTTCCGTATACGATGGAAAAATGCACCCGGTTGATAGTAATGATATTTCATTTAAAATAGCCGGGTTACAAGCTTTCCGGCAAGCATTCCAGCAGGCAGACCCGCAGATATTGGAACCGATCTATCATGTGGAAGTCCTTTGCCCGGATGACCTTACCGG
>JAEUVL010000119.1 GCA_016786965.1 Chitinophagaceae bacterium | reverse complement strand
GGCCAGCGGACATAGTATATATATAAGATAGTTTGTTTTTTTCATGCAGTGGTCCGGGAAATATAGATAGTGGCAGTGTTATGTTTATTTGGCTATTTCTTTTTCCATTATTTTAATATTCTCTGTAAACTGGCTGCCTTCGGTCCCGTATTTTTTTACTTCTTTTTTCCAGCGTTCAAAGTTCACTTTGTCCCTTACTTTAAAATAGCGGTAGGCAATATTATAAGCGATCTCGCATTTCAACGCATCATCCGGGCAAAACTCCATTCCTTTCTGGCAGGCAAGGTCGGCATCGCTTATAAGGTCCAGGTGTATTTGGGCATAGGAGAGCTCTTTGTAGTATAAACAGTTGTCCGGTTTTTTAGGGATGGCTTTTGTTAATACAGTGATGGCATCCTGGAACCGTTCTAAGGCATTGTAAGCATAAGAGAGTTCAAATTCAAGCCCTTCATAATTGGGATCAAGCTGGTAAGCTTTTTCTAAATACGTAAGGGCTTTGGCTGATTCGCTCCAGTGATTATAATAATAGCCCCAGCGCACCATACGGCCAATGCTGTCTTCCGTTTCTTTATAATGATGCAGCCAGTCTGGCGGATCTTTTATACCTAACTCGTCATAACGTTCAGCAGGAATCCAGGCCACCTGTACATTGTTGGGTTGCAGGCGAACCTTGTAGCTGCCATTTTCAAGCGGTTTGCCAGGGATCAGTTTTCCATCGGCAGCTATTGTAAAATTGCCTTTATAGTCAAAGGTGAGCCCGGCCTGTGCATCAATGTAGATGAAGCCGAATATATGGGAGCTGTCTTTTGGTGCGCTGAAAGCAACCCATTTATCTTCTGACTGTACAAAACGTTTATTGTAGGTAAAGCCCGTCTGCGCTGAAGCATTGGTGAGCACCAGCAGGGTAAGAATAAAGAGGATGGATCTCATTACAGCTTATTTAAGTGATTACTATTGTAAAATAAGAAAGTTTCAGGAGAAAACCGGCGGTACCGTCTTTCAATTTATTTGGCATCAGCGTAGTTTCAAGCACTCTTATTTGCAATATGAAAGTGTATCCATCTGCACGAAAGAGTATGACCTGTGGCGATGATCAATTGACCTCTTCAAACAATACCTGTTATCTCTTTATTATTTTTTTGATCAACCCACTACGTGTTTTTTAAGTGTATAACACTAACCCTTAGGTTATATTAAAAATAACTTTTGCACATTTCATTTTCTAACAATTTAATTGATAATTCATTAGCGCCTGTTACTTGTTTCCACCTATTGACTTTGGGTATGTCATCACCGTAACTTTCATACACTTTCGTTTTACCAAACCTTAAAACTATTCTTATGCTACACACAAAAAACCTCCCCGCTTTCCTGCTCTTATTGTTAGCAGGCATTTTTGCATCTTTTATTTCGTCCGCACAACTCACTGTTTTACCCAATGGTAATGTGGGTATTGGTAATCCTGCTCCTCTTCAAAAACTGGATGTGGTACTCAATGCTGCCGATCCGGCACAGGAGGCGGCCCGCTTTGCCAATAACAGTAATACCGCTTTGGTGAAGTATGGTATCCGTAATACGGTATCCAATGCTGGTACCGGCAGCCGCTACGGTATCTATAATGATGTACTGCAATTGTCTACTTCTGCTGCCACTTCTTATGGTATCAGAACTGCACTTACTGCTGGTACAGGTGGCGGCTATGGTATTTATAATCAGAGTAATGCCGGTGGAAACGGATTCCGCTATGGTATTTACAATTTTGTGAGCCAGGCAAGCACAACCGGTAATATGGCGTTAGGATTGTATAACTATACCAGCAATACAGTGGGCTATACTTATGGTCTCTACAACTACAATGCTATTAGTGGTACCTCCGCCTTCACTAACTTCGGGCAATACAATTACCTGTACTCCGCTGGTACGGCCACCAACTATGGTATTTACAGCTATGTAAGTACAGCTACGGCTACCACACCCGGTAACCGCTATGGAATATGGACCGAGGTGGCCAATACAGGATCAGGTATCCGCTATGGTATTTATGCCCGTTCATTAGGTGCAGCGAACTATGCCGGTTATTTTGATGGTAATGTATTTGTGAACGGAGCATTAACAGTGGTGTCTGATGATGCCGTTAAAACAAATTTAGCGCCGATAGATGATGCGCTTGGTATCATCACCCGCCTCAGTCCTAAATCATTTGATTTCCGCACGGATATTAATGGTATGGCCTTTCCCGAAGGCAAACAGTATGGTGTGATGGCCTCTGAAGTGGAAAGAGACCTTCCTGCACTGGTGAGAAAAGTAACTACCCCGATGAATAACCCTAACCGGACAGTTTCCCCCCGGCCGGAAGATCCTCAATCAGCACAAACCGGTAATGATAGTTATTTCTCCCTCAGAACGGTTAACTATATCGGGCTGATACCGGTATTGGTGCAGGCGGTGAAAGATCAGCAGCAAATGATCGGCACACTCAGGCAACAGTTACAGGAGCAGCAGGTGATGATCACCCGGCTTCAGGCCGCTGCTAAGTAGTAAACCCCTTTCTCATCCCTTAAATCATTTTTTATGAAAT
>JAEUVL010000116.1 GCA_016786965.1 Chitinophagaceae bacterium | reverse complement strand
CAACAATTTACCAGCCCGGTTACGGGTACTTCTGGTTTTACAGAGAATGGAAATATCTCTTCTGTTCTTCTGGGTGATGTGCTGGCGGCTGAAGTAAAACTGGTAAACAACGGGCACCTGGACCAGGTGGAGATGCAGGACCTTTCTAATGCATGGGCCATGCGCAACAAACTTGGTAAGAGCACCGGCCGGGTGCGGATAGAAGGCAATGCTGCGGTGAAGCCCGGCACCATGCTTACACTGGCAGGTGTGGGTGACCGTTTCAACGGGAATGTATTTGTGACAGGTGTGCTTCATCATTATGAAGGATACTGGCAAACCGATGTGCAATTTGGTTGGCGGGAAGAATGGTTTTATAAGAAAGACAATGTAATGGATAAGCCGGCATCGGGCTTACTGCCGGGCATCAACGGATTACAAATAGGAGTGGTGCTGAGTACAGACGACAGCCAGGCTGGCAGTCAATACCGGGTAAAAGTGCATGTGCCTTCTGTTACGAGTGGTAATGAAGGCATCTGGGCAAGGGTGGCGACCCTGGATGCAGGCGCTGACCGGGGCATTTATTTCCGACCGCAGGCTAATGATGAAGTGGTGCTGGGTTTCTTGAATGATGATCCCCGTGAAGCAGTGATACTTGGGTATCTACATAGCAAGGATGCACATAAATGGCCTTTTGCTGAAACGGAGAACAATTTTGGTATTGTAACCAAAGAAGGATTGAAACTGCTTTTTGATGAGAATAATAAAAAGATCACCCTGCTGGCACCGTCCGGCAGCGGAGAAAAAACCATTGTGCTGAATGATGCGGGAAGTATGGAAATGAAAGATGAGAACCAGAACAGCATCAAGATGGACAGCAGCGGCATTACGATACAAGCAGGCGCTGGTAAAAATGTAACTATTAAAGGCACGCAGGTGCTGATCAATTAATTTATAAAATAAAGAGTATGCCCGCAGCAGCGAGAGCAGGCGATAACCATACCTGCCCGATGACGAACCCGCCACCGGCCAACAGTCCGCATACGGGTGGCCCTATACAGCCCACAGGTTGTGTACCTACCGTACTGATCGGAGGTATGCCTGCCGCTGTACTTGGCGCTATGTGTGTATGTGCGGGTCCGCCGGACAGTATTACTAAAGGTTCGGCTACTGTGCTTATTGGTGGTAAGGCCGCAGCGAGGCAGGGAGATACTACTGCACACGGCGGCTCGATAGTGGCCGGTTGTGCGACCGTAATTATTGGAGGATAAAATATAACAACATGGAAAAGATCGATCGTTCATTTTTAGGTACCGGGTGGAATTTTCCGCCCACATTCAGGCGGGAGTGGTATGGTGTGGAAATGCTAACGGGTGAAGAGGATATCCGCAGCAGTATCTATATCATTTTGCAAACGGTGACCGGTGAGCGGGTGATGCTGCCCAGCTTCGGATGCAACCTGCAGCCTTTTGTTTTTGATGCGCTGAATGTTCCGAATATAGCGATGATAGAGAAAATAGTAAAAGAGGCATTGGTGTATCATGAGCCGCGGATCATTGTGGATGAGCTGAACTCTGTGGCTTTCCAGGAACAAGGGAAGCTGGAGATCACTATCAATTACCGGGTGATCACTACGAATACCCGGTACAACTATGTATATCCTTTCTACATTAACGAAGCTACAAATATCGAAAAATGAGTAACTGCAATTGTCATACCTCTGCTAACCGTGATGGTTCGGGACGTTTGTTACGATACCTGACAGCGCTGGACCCTGCCTATGCCAAAATTGATGGCCGAAGCATGGAGGAACTGCTGGTGTTTGTAAAAAAATATGCTGCGCAGATCAGGTTTTATGATATTCCCGGAAGTACGGGAGAGGACACACCGGAAGATATTACTCAATTAAGCTGGCGTGAATTCTTTCGCCGCGACCTGGCGGTGACGGCTGCCTCTATCATGCAAATGGACGTGACAGCATTTAAAACAGAATATGAGGAGAACAGGGCTGAACTGGAAATGGCACCGACACCGCATCATTTCGGAAATCTTTTTGATCCCATACTTGGTATGGCTGCTAAACTGGATGGCTGGCTGAGCCTTGCTATTCCGGGGCATCCGCTGCATGAAGACCTGTACCGTATCATTTTATCGGGTTTGAAGCCGGCGATGAAAAAGATCCTATCGTATGAAGAGGCTTTCCGGCTGGTGGATGCGAGGCATCCGCTGAAACTGAACTATACCCCTATACAAAATGATGACCTGTGGGGACTGAATGATGAAATAATACCTGATGCGACCATCTACACCGGCACTACCATTGAAGCAAAAATGCTCAGTGCTATGTTGTATGTGGACGATCTGTTCAATACTTTCTATGGCATATTAAGTGAGCTGGTGAATGATGCAGAAAAGTACATGGAATATGCGATGGAGAAATACCCGATGCACCATCCGCATATGGCGCTGTTCCTTACGTTCCTGCAATTATT
>JAEUVL010000039.1 GCA_016786965.1 Chitinophagaceae bacterium | reverse complement strand
TTTGCAAGGATTTAATACTTTTTGAACAGTGTTCCAGCGGAGAGAGAGGGATTCGAACCCCCGGAAACTTTCGCTTCAACGGTTTTCAAGACCGCCGCATTCGACCGCTCTGCCATCTCTCCGGCGCAAATGTAAGCCTGCACTTTTGATTGGCAAAAACTTAGCGTATAATTTTACTTATTAAAAGTCATTTATTTCCTGTCTGCATTCACCACTACTTTGCTCTGCAGCAGTACCCGCCTGGGTATAGATTCATTGGTGCCTTTGTTGTCAATCAACTGCAGCAATACAGCGGTGGCTTTTTCTGCCTGCTCATAGGGAAATTGTTCTACGGAAGCGATCGGCGGCTCATCCATATAACTGGTGACAGGTAAATTGGCGTAGCTCACAAAAAAGATATCCTTATTTATTTTCAATCCCTGGTTACGGGTGTATTTGATGGCATCCAGCGCCACATAATCATTAAAAGCGATGATAGCAGTGGGACGGTTCTTTAAAGCGAGCAGTTTATGTACGGCATCTTCAGTTTTTTTGCTGGTGAGATCAGTTGAAACAATGAGCGACTGGTCGGGCTTTATTTTATGCTTGCGCAACCCCTCCTGGTAGCCATCGAGCCGCTGCCGGGAATGGATTATGGAATCCGGCCCTTTGATAAAACCGATATGGCTGTGGCCCTGGCTTACCAGCCAATCCACCAACTCCACTGAACTATTCTCCAGGTTGCAAGACACCGTGTATGCCTCCGGATCATCAGGCACCCGGTCGAAGAAGACGACGGGGATATTGCTTTTGCGGAGACCTTCAAAATGGGTATAGGTTCGGGTGGTCTTGGCCAGCGATACGATAACTCCATCCACCCGGTGGCGGCGCATAGTATCCACGATCCTTTCTTCCCTGGCCGTATCATCATGCGACTGACCGATGAGCACGGTATAATTATTAGTGGTGGCAATATCTTCTATGCCATTGATGGCCATTGAAAAAAACTCTTCGCCAAGATTGGGCAGGATAACACCGAGGGTCATTGTTTTGCCCTGCTTAAAAGAAATGGCGGCCTGGTTGGGCTCGTAATGCATCTCTTTGGCCAGCTTTTGCACCTGCAATTTGGTACGCAGGCCAATACTTGGATGATTATGTAAAGCTCTTGATACGGTGGAGACAGAGACGTTCAGCCGC
>JAEUVL010000026.1 GCA_016786965.1 Chitinophagaceae bacterium | reverse complement strand
GGCCTGAACTGGTCTTTCTGTGCATTCAATAATAGACCAGGTTCATAATCCAGCGGGCCCGCCAGCATTCTTGTATAGGCAATGGCCACATTATGTTCGGGTGTGGGCAGATCGCTCCATATATTCCATTCAGCGCCCAGAACGCCTTCCTGTGTAATGGCATTGGGCCATGTACGCTGAAATCCTTTAGGAGGAAAAGCGCCATGAAACATGACAGCTATTTTATTATCTGCACAGGCTTTAGCAATGCGGTGATAGAAGCTAACAGTTGGCTGATCATCCCTGTCCATAAAATCTGTCATGATGGAATGAACGCCCCATTTATTGAACTGTTTCAATGCACTGTCGAGTTGTTTATCCAATGTGGAGCAAAGTGTCCAGAGCATCAACTTAATATTTTTCGATTTTGCATACCGCACCAGTTCGTTCATATCCACTGCCGGGTTGATCTTGAAAAGATCTTTTACATCGCTCCAGCCTGCATCGAGCATTATCTGATCGAGACCGAACCGTTTGGCAAAATCAATATAATATTTATAGGTAGCGGTGTTGATACCTGCTACAAATGGCACATCAAAAAGGTTGATGCCTGTTATCCATTCATCGGTTCCTTTGGCTGGTTTTACCCAAGAGAAATCCCTTCCTTTTTCAGGAGCGTCTGACAAAATATACAGCAGGTCATTTACGGGTAATTCAATATCATTCCTGGCCACCATTACAGCCCGCCAAGGTAATGTTCTTACACCACTGGTCTTTGCAATATGAGGTGCCCTTTCTGTTACGATCAGTTGGGGAAATTCACCTTCTGTCATTTGCTCCTTCAATGGGTAAGGCGCAAACACACCTTTCAGCCCGTTCGCTGTCTTTTGCAAAAACATGCCAGGATAATCAACAAGGTTGGCATCGGAGAATGCCAGCTTATATCCATTGGGCAATGATACCGAGACCGGTGCGTAGGTCATCACTGTATCAGGGATATCTTCGAGTATTTCCTTTTTATATACACCTTCAAAACTGGTATGATAGCGGTCCATTCCCTGCCGCTTGTCAATATGTGCAAACCATAGTTCGGATTTAGGATCAATTTCGAATAAGGCTGTCTCATCTTTGACCGTAATAGAATCATTGAACATGGTACCGATACAATAAGCCATTCCATTATTATATAACCTGAACTCAAGCATGAAAGGAATGCTGAAAGCCAGTTCAAGATGATTATACTTATCGGTGATGGTTTTGCTGCGGTAAGGAACAGGAACAGTTATGATATTATTTCCTGACCAGTAGCTATGCTTACTAACCGTTTGCGCCGACAACTTTCTTCCGTCTGCCAATTCAATATCAACAGAAGAGGACTGCGCCAATAATTCTTTGCCTGCGAATAAGTGCCAGCTTATTTTATCTTTTGCCGTTACTTCCAGTCGAAGTGATGAGTCCGGCGAATACAATAAAAAAGGCTGCTGAGTAAACCCATTAACTGTACACAGCACAAAAAAGCATAGTGTCAGCAGGTGTTTCATTCAGCAGCCGATTTAGAATTTGTTCTTACTTAGTCCAGTTTACTTTGCCCATCTTCACATCCCTGGAGTTTCCACCGATCATGATCTGAAATTCTCCAGGTTCCCAATCGAATTTGAGGTCATAATTATAAAACTTCAGGTCGTTAGGTGTAATGGTGAAAGAAATGGTTTTGCTTTCTCCGGCTTTCAGTTCTATCTTTTGAAAACCCTTCAGTTCCTTCACCGGTCTTGTTACAGAGCCTACCAAATCCCGGATGTATAACTGCACTACTTCCTTACCATCATACTTGCCTGAATTGGTTACCGTAACGGATGCCGTGAGTGTTTGATTACCTTTTAGTGAAGTGCTGCTGAGTTTAATATCACTGTAGCTGAATGAAGTATAGCTTAAGCCAAAGCCGAATGGGTAAACAGGTTCGTTGCTAACATCGAGGTAATTAGAACGGAACTTAGAAAACCACTGTCCTTCTCCCAAAGGGCGACCGGTATTCTTATGATTGTAAAACAGCGGTACCTGCCCTACATTCTGCGGGAAGGTAGTGCTGAGTTTGCCGGAAGGATTTACATCACCAAACAATACATCGGCAATAGCATAACCGGCTTCGCTGCCGCCAAACCATACATTTAATATCGCAGGCACATTATCATTTTCCCATTTCAGTGCCAGCGGACGGCCGGTAAATAAAACCAGCACTACGGGCTTACCGGTTTTCAACAATGCTTTCAGCAGGTCTTGCTGCAATTGCGGTATTTCAATATCAGAACGGCTGGATGACTCACCGCTCATTTCAGATGATTCACCCAATGCCGCTACAATTACATCAGCACGGTTGGCAATATCCAGCGCTTCCTGCAATATCACACTGGCAGGTCGGCTGTCTCTTCGCAGTGATTTACCAAACATACCTGCTCTTTCCTCAAACAAGCTGTCTTCGTCAAGGTTGGAGCCTCTTGCATGGAGGATCGTTACCCTATCTCCCACCGTTTCCTGTAATCCTTTTAATACCGAAGTGGCATTCTCAAAATTGGCTGCTACGCTCCAGGTGCCGGGCATGTTTTGTTTATTATCCGCCAGCGGACCGATCAAAGCAATGGTACCGTTCTTTTTTAACGGTAGTACGTTGCCCTGGTTTTTTAATAGCACAAAACTCTGTGCGGCAGTACTTCTTGCTTCTTTTCTATGAGCCGTTGTGAATATCTCCGTCTTTGCCCTGTTCTCATTACAATACTTGTAAGGATCATCAAACAGGCCAAGCTTATATTTTGCTTCCAGTATTCTTCTGCAGGCTGCATCAATTTGCGCCAGTGTTACTTTTCCTTCTTTCAATGACTTTTGTGTATTCTTTAATATTCCCTCTCCCACCATATCCATATCAATGCCTGCCATTAATGCTTTGGCAGATACTGTTTGCTCATCTCCAAAACCATGGTCAATCATTTCATTGATGCCGGTATAATCTGTTACTACAAACCCCTTGAAGCCCCATTGTTTGCGCAGCACATCTGTCATCAACCATTTATTAGCTGTAGCAGGTACACCATCCACTTCATTGAAGGAGGCCATCACACTCCCCACACCGGCATCTACTGCCGCTTTATACGGAGGAAAATAGTCATTGTACATCCGCTGACGGCTCATGTCTGTAGTACCATAATCTCGACCGGCTTCTGCGGCGCCATATAATGCATAGTGCTTTACGCAACTCATAATAGTGTTGTTCGCTTTCAGGTCATTGCCCTGATATCCTTTTACCATAGCTGCCGAAATCTGTGATCCGAGGTATGCATCTTCACCGCTTCCTTCGGCAATACGTCCCCATCTTGGATCACGGCATATATCCACCATTGGGGAAAATGTCCAGTTGATACCATCTGCACTGGCCTCTACAGCGGCTATCCTTGCACTGTTCTCTACAAGCTTCATATCCCATGTACAGCTCAATCCGAGTGGTATGGGAAATACAGTTTCATACCCATGTATCACATCCATTCCAAAGATCAATGGGATTTTCAAACGGCTTTCTTCCACCGCTACTCTTTGTACGTCTTTTATTTTTGCTACGGACTTAATATTGAATAGGCCGCCAACTTTTCCTTCCCGTATTTTTTTGCCAATATCTGAACTCTGGGCCTGGCCTGTTACTATATCACCACTGCCTGGCAGGTTCAACTGCCCAATCTTTTCATCGAGTGTCATTTTCTTCATTAATGCATCAATGAAGGTTTTCATTTTTGCATCATTGGTTTGCTGTGCATCCAGCTTGCTGAAAGAGAGCAGCAGGGCGGCCATTAAAAAAACTGATACGATCCTTTTCATTGTTGTCCTGTTTATGTGTGATTGATTGCTTACTTAAATTCTATTTGACTTTTCGTGATGGTATATTCTATCCGGCTGTTCCTATACTTGTCAATAACCTCCATCCGTATCACCGGGTCCTTTTCCCAGGTAATGGTGAGCAGGCCGAAATGATTATCCATCACCGGCCCTTCTATCCTGTTCTTGTTAAGTGTAGCAAAATCCCAAGTGGAGGTAATGCCGCTTGCGGTAACATCATAAATTGGATACAAGCCCGGTTCTTCCAGTCTTGATATCTCTGCATAATGCACATCGCCGGTGAGGAACATTACACTATTGGCTTTTGTACTCTTTATCAGCTCCAGCATTTTCTTTTGTTCGTGTGGGAAGTTGGCCCAAGCTTCATAGCCATTGTACTCGATGCTGAATTGTGAACCGCTACAGACCAGTCGAAGGTCGGCTGGTTTTTTTAGTTCCTCTTCCAGCCATTTCCATTGTGCTTCACCGAGCAATGTACTGTCTGCAGAGGTGTGTGGTTTGTAATCGGGAGTATAGAAATATTCCTTGCGTGGCAATGAATCCCCTTTTTTATACAGCAGCACATCGTTCCTGAATGTTCTTACGTCCAGCAACAACACCTGTATAGTTTTATCACCTTCTTTAATGTACTCTGTTTTATAGATACCTTCATGTTTTCTCCTCTCACTATTGGCAGGCTCTTTAAAGAATTCCATGAAAATATCTTTAGACTTTTCTTTATATGCATACCATTTGCCTGCATCATTCCAGCCGTAGTCGTGATCGTCCCATGTGGCAAAGAGTTGTGTGCTGCTATCCAGTCTTTTAAAATCAGGCTGCGCCATCCAACGGGTGTATTTATTGCGCAGCGTATCCATATTATCGGTATCGCCATAAATGTTATCGCCAAGAAAAATAAATGCAGCCGGTTTTTTTTCGGCAGCTAATGTCAATACCGGTTGCGGTTCGTCCTGGTATCCGCAGGAACCAAAAGCAATCTTTGTGACAGCGGGTTTTTTCTCGCTGCACGAAAAGAGCAGTACGATAATTCCCGCAAGTAGTATTTTCCTCATTTTATCAAATATGGTTCTAAAATTTGTTTCCAAATAGTATATCCTTTTGCATTCATGTGCAGCTTATCGGCGATGAATATATCATCCATCGGGCTGCCGTCCGGTTTCAGCATTTGGGAATATACATCAGCAAAGGAAGTTTTTGCTTCAGTTGCCAAAAACTCTTTTATCAGCCTGTTGCCTTCTGCATACCGAAGCATGAGGTGGGCACGGCTGGGGCTTGGCTTCATAGATACATACAAAAAAGGCACCTTAGGATGCTTAACCCTTATCAACCCGTACAATATCTTAAATCGTTGTAGCACCATATCCACTGTTACGGTATCGCTGGAAGCAAAGTCATTTTCACCACAATACATTACTATCTGCTTCGGCTGGTAGGGATAGATCACCTCATACCGGAAACGGATCAGGTCGAGTAAAGTGGAACCGCCGAAAGCCCGGTTCAATATTTTATGCCGGGGGAAATAGTCCTGTACATCCTGCCACATGGTAAAAGAGGAGCTTCCGATCAACAAGACCTGGTTGGGCGCCGGAAACGAGAGGCTGTCCTTTTTCTTTAATGCCTGCACTTCATTCCAGTAAAGAATATTTCCCTGCGACCACCCCCCTGCTGAGAACAGCAGGAGCATGATAGTCAGTTTAAAACACTTATTCATTTGTTTCATTAATCTACTTTTATTACACTGGTCCTTTCACTGGTTCCGTTCTCATTCACCGATTCTATGCAATAGTAATAAGCCTTTTGCGAATCCATCGCTTTCATCCAGTATTCGTTATTAGAATGTATCATGATACTGGTATATAGCTTATCAGGATGTGTGCCATAATAAATATTATAGGCAAAGGCATTATCCACGGGCTTCCACTTGATGAAGGCGCTGCGTTTATCCTTTTCCGTACGGAGTACAATAAAACCTTTTACCGGGTCTGGCTTACTGCCGTTGCCATTGCCAAATATCCTGAAACCGCTGATAGCGAACTTACCGGTGGGCATGTGTATATTCTCCAGTTTGATAAATCTGGCCTGTACAGGCGTGGCCAGTTCTACATAGTCATGCGGCACATCGGTTCTGTTATTGCTTTTATCTACCAATATCGTCCATTTTTTACCGTCCTGGGAAGAGTATAATTTGTATTGATGATATTGGTCATTCCATTTTCCCAGCCTGTTACTCTCCACATCCTGGTCCGCATAATTGATCTGAATGGCATTTACCGTTGAAATATTACCCAAATCGGTTTGGATATACTCACCCTTATTGGCCGAAGCGGCACTCCAATACGTTTTTGCCAATTCATCTACTGCATTATTGGGAACATAACCGCCAAGGGTGGATGACACCTGCAGGGGTTTATTATAGTTGAGCAACATCCAACCGGTGAAGTACCCCGATTTACCGGCCGATCCGTAATTGGTTCCTGAAAAACCCGTTCCCGGTAAATAATGCGGATAATCACCAAATGTGGTATTGCAATACATTTTTCCATCGGCATCAAAGCCGGCGGGCCAGATGCCCAATCGCCTTTCAAAAGTATTTTTTACAGATAATACCGTAGTGGAAACATGCCAAAAGTTCTGATAATTATCCTGGAAGGTAGCACCATGACCAGCGCCTCTTACAAAACCTCCCAGCTTCATACTCAGCGGATCGCTTTGTGCTTCAAAAGGTCCTAACGGATCATTGCCGACCAATAACCCATCAGCATAGCCACTGAATTCTGTGCCCGGTGCTCCGTATTGTAAATAGTATTTGCCGTTATGTTTCGTCAGGTGGCTGCCTTCAATGAATGGGTCCAGGAACGTATTATCCATATGCTCACCAAAGCGTTGCCAGCCATAGCGCCAGGGCTCTAACAGGTACATTTCTTTCCTGGTACCGATTGGCTGCAACGTTTTTCGGTTCAGCTCAATACCATACATCGGGAACTTATTGCTGCTGCCATTGTACATATAA